>JAAYAR010000066.1 GCA_012719235.1 Clostridiales bacterium | reverse complement strand
TACTGGATCGGAGGTTATTTATGGCTCAGTACGGTTCGGAAGTCTATCAGAACTACGATAAACCCCATCAGATCGAAAAGAAGCGCCTATCCGGCGCGAAAACGATATCCGAGGCCGCAAGGGAAACAAAAGTTGTACGGGAAGCCGACGTGATCGTAGTCGGCGGAGGCCCCGGCGGCATCGCGGCGGCAGTCTCGGCGGCGAGAGCCGGAGCGAAGACCATCCTGATTGAGAGGTACGGACATCTCGGCGGAATGTCCACCGGCGGCCTTGTGAACATCATCCCCAACCTGAGCAGCATCTACGGCGAGCAGCTCATCGGAGGGTTCTGCCAGGAGGTGATCACCAGGCTGGCGTCGAGAGGAGCCGCATGTTTCCCCGAAAAACGCTATTGGGGAAGTGACGACCCGGCAACAGTCGACAAATACCTGAAGGCCAATATGATGCACTTCTACATCAGAAAGAATCAGGATAAAAAATACGTGGTCCTGTACACCGCCGTCATTGACCCGGAGGTCGCCAAGGATGAGCTGAACACCATGGTTCTGGAATCCGGGGCAGAGCTTTTGCTGCAGACCTGGGTAACGGAACCTGTTATGGACGGCCGCACCATAAAAGGTGTCATCGTGGAGAATAAGTCGGGGCGTCAGGCCCTGCTGGGCAAGATCGTGATAGACTGCTCCGGTGACGGAGATCTTCTGCCGGGGGCCGGAGCGGAGACGACAGACTACATGGTGCCCGGTTCCAGGATAGCACAGCTCGGCTACGTCTATTGGATCTGCGGCGTTGACCTTGACAAGTACGAGAGGTTTAAGGATTCCGAACCTGACACTTTCGCGTGCGTGGTTGAAAAAATAACGAAGCTCGGTGGTTCGCCCCGTTTTTCGAAGGGTCTTCTTGACAGGCATGAAGGTGTTGTCTGGATCCATCGCCTTATCGGGTCGACCTGTCAGACCGACGCCGAAGAGATGACATACATTGACGTGACGACGCGAAAGCAGTCGGTAAAAACCTGGGAACTCCTCAGAGAATACATGCCGGGGTTTGAAAAGAGCTTTATCATGCTCTCCGCCCCGCAGCTCGGAACTTCCGGCGGCCGCAGGATAATAGGCGAGTATTTCCTGACCGCAAAGGACATGGACACGGACGAACCGTTCGAGGATACGATAGCTGTCTTCGCGGATAACGACCGTGGAGATAAGTCCCTGCAGTATCCGAGAACATACGTGCCTTACAGGGCTCTCATCCCGAAGGGTACGGAAGGCCTGCTTGTCGCATGCCGCGCCTTTTCCGCGGACCATGATTTCAGCGAGTTTTTCAATCTCATTCCGCATTGCATGTGCTTCGGCCAGGCCGCGGGAGCGGCGGCTGCGATCGCAGTAAAAACAGGAGTCGGCGTCAGAGACGTGAACTTTGCCGCACTGAAAAGCGAGCTGCTCCGATACGGCGCGATCTTGCCGTAATACCGCGTCACGTAAGGTAAACTGCTTTCCGGTCGGCCAGCCTGATCGGAAGCGCCCGCCGCTTCCGTACCCATGACGAGCTTTGTCCGGATCCGGTTAATGTTCGTCAAAATTTTTCATATTTCTGCAAATATTTCCGAGTTGACCGTTGCATTCGCTGCTTTATGACGATAAAATGAACTATCTGATCTGCATTTGGATAGTGGAGGGGATTATATGAAGAGGGTCAAAACAGTCTGGTTATTATTTATTGCAGCTGCGGTTTTGCTTTCGACGAGTTCGTGCAGCGTGTTTCAGATCGGGCAAAAGGACGGGCCCGGGCCGTCCACTTCGGCAGAACCTGAAAAAACAGCTGAACCTTCACCCACGGCGACACCCGAACCGACTAAATACACCGTGACGTTTGACCTTAACGGCGGTGAACTTGTCTCTGGAGAAGCGGTGCAGATCGTCGAAGACGGCGGCGCGGCCAAAGCCCCGGAAGTAAAAAACGGCAACCTTGAACTGTCCTGGGACGGGGATTTTACCAACGTGAAGGGCGACGTGACCGTGACCGCAAAGTGGAACAAAGTCGCGATGAGCACTACCGACCTTGCCGAATACGTGCAAAAGAGGACCGTCACGGTCAATGTCACAACGATCGGCGGCGGGCGCTCCGCGGGCTCCGGGCTTTTTATCGATGACGCCGGAACGATCGTGACAAACTACCACGTTATAGAGAGCGCTACCTCCCTGAGCGTACAGGTCAGCGACGGGGGCAGTTATAACGTTAAGAACATCCTCGCTTTCAGCCAGGTGTATGATCTCGCCATATTGCAGATAGATATATCGGGCAACGACTTCCTCACAATATATGACGGGAACGTCAAGACCGGCGAGCAGGTCTACGCCGTCGGCTCCTCCCTGGGCACTCTGACAGGGTCATTTACCGCCGGCATCGTATCCTCTACATCCCGTGCCGTCGGTCTCATCGACTGCATACAAATGGACGCGGCTATCTCCTCCGGCAACAGCGGCGGCCCGCTCGTCAACATTTACGGCGAGGTGGTCGGCATAAACGCGTTCAGCTATATAGGGGGCGAAAACCTGAACCTCGCTATCAAGACCTCCAATCTTGATAAACTTGACCGCTCCAAGAGTTACACGGCAAACGACTACAAGGAATGGTACATAACCGAGACTTCCCGCTCATACAGCCCCTATGACGGCAGCGACTACTATTATTCCACGGTGAACAGATATGATATAGTCACCGGTTCGTACTGCCTATATTCCTATGATGCCGACCTCGATGAGTATTACGACGGCTATTACGATATGAGCGAGCACTACGTCTACTACTATAATGTTGACGAGTACGACGAGTATGTCGCTTACCTGAAGAGCATAGGTTTCGTATACCAGGACCATGAGGTGTTCAGCGGCGGCACATCGTACTATTACCTGAACGAGAAGGACGGCATACTTGTCGACCTGTTCGTTTCGTCGGACAATCTGAATCTGTATATCTGGGTCACGCTCGAGTATTGACGAGAGGACCGGACGCGCGCAGATCCCGCCCGCTTCCGTCAAGGGAGCTCTGGTCCGAACAACTTAACCGAAAAAGATACGGGGGCTGCATTCGGTCCGGACCGGACCCGATGCAGCCCCTCCTCGGCGATGAAGCCTGTAAAGAAGAGCAGCCTGTAATGATCGGAGCCGCCCGGTATTGATGCCCGGACGGCTCCGAATGCTTTATATACTCCGATCTCTTGCTATGCTTTGTACATGTAGTACAGAAGCAGGTAGTGGTTCTCCGTAGAGAATACCAGGCTCTTCAGGTCCTTGTTGTACGCTGCAAACCAGGGCCTCTGGATACCCGGGAACGCGCCGAAATCGTCTTGACAATACTTAGTAAGCTGGGTGCAGTGTTTGAGCATATCGTCCCAGGTAAGAGAATTTACCATCGCATCGAACTCATCGAGCATCTTTTGATAGAGCCCGGGATCATATATATCCTGCCAGCACTCCTTGATGAGGTGCTCGGGTTTGAGGATGAATGTCCAGGGCAGATACGGGTATGTGTCGCCGTAGCCGGAGTTCCCGCAAGTGATAGACCACTCGCCGTTCATCAGGAACGTGAAGTTCGCCTCAGGTTCCAGAGGTTCGATCTCCATCGTAATGCCTACTTTGCCAAGCTGTCCTGCGATCGTTACAAACAGGTCTGCGCCGGAATCTATTATTTTAGCTGCGAAGGACATGCTGTTCGGGTCTACACCCGCGGCGGCCATAAGCTCCAGACCTTCGGCCTCATCGTAATAGAACTGGTCAGACGGCACTGAGCCCGAAGAGCCCACGCACCAGAGGCTGTCCTGTACCAGACCCAAATCATCGAACATAAGCGTGTTGACGGCGTTCATGTCCAGGAAACGGTTTATTGCTTTTCGCACCTCAAAGATCCGGAACTCCGGGACTTTCCTGGCGTTCAGCCAGAACGGGTCCGCGTTTCCGTATGACTGTATAAAAGTACCGTCGAAGCCGTTGTCTTTGAGGTTATAGTATGTTTCAACTGACGAGAACTGGAAACCGTCAATATCGCCGTTGAGCAGCGCCATGAGCCTCGTGTTCTCGTCATTGATGATGTTGAGTCTGACAGTTTCGATGCAGGGCATCTTCTCTTCAAAATTGTAATACGGGTTTGCTTTGAATGTAAACCCAACCCCCGATGTATAAGATTCTATGTAGTATGGCGCAGTTCCGACGGCGGCTTTATTGTCATTGACTCCGTACGTCTCCATCGCGGTCGGACTGACTATGTACAGCCTCGGCAGCGCGGATTCCAGATATGCGCAGGGCCCGGACATATGCACAATAAGCTCCTTCTCACTTGTCGCTTCCCATGATTTCATGTTCAGACCGCTGAAGGTTGCGGGGCTCACTTCATTGTAATAGTCGTATGATTTCGCTATGGCGGGCGCGTCGCATACGGTGCCGTCGGCGAATTTGACACCATCGCGGATCCGGAAAGTCCAGGTGAGGTAATCCTCGCTGTGTTCCCAGCTCTCCGCGACACAACCGCGGATGTCTGTCACCACTCCGTTATGGATGTACAACAGGCCTTCATAACAGTTGTATGTCAGCCAACCCTCGGGCGTACAGTTCCACGGGAGCTGCGAAGGCACGTCCGAGCAGATCAGAGTTACTTTGCTGCCGGGCTGCAGCTCTCGCGGCCTGTTCAGGTATTCGTCCACATTGCTGATAACATAGTCTGCTCTGCTTTCGACCTTCTCTGCCGGTTCAGCTTCGGGCTTTGCCGCCGCGGTCTGCTCCGCCGGATTGCCGGTGGTGCCGGGGGCCTCATCCTCCTCGCCGTTTCTGCTGCACGCACAAAAAACAAGCACCGTGGCCGCGACAAGAAGAATGCACAATATGGAGCGCGCTGTCTTCATCTGTTCTCCTCCTTCAACTATTAATTGTTATTTATTCCCTTTTTAATATAAGCTGTTCTGGTATAATTTACAAGCGTTATCGGTTAACATAATTCATGTCTTTTCGACAACCGGTTTGTTTATATCAAAGTCTTTGGTACAGATGCTGCCGGTTCCGCAGACCCGCTTACATATAACGGCAATATTGAAGGGCCGGTACTTTATTTTTCATGAGTACGGCCCTGTCACTATATCTCAGGCGTTTCTTTCCGCGCAAAAACTGCCCGGGGTTTCCCCCGGGCAGTTTTCGATGGATCGGCGTTATAGCTATGCCTTGTACATGTAATACAGCAGATGGAAATGGTTCTCGGAGGCGAATACGAGGCACTTGAGGCTCTTGTCGAAAGCCGCGAACCAGGGCGGCTGTATTCCGTTCATCGCGCCGAAGTCCTCCTGCAGGTACGTTGTCAGCCGGCGGCAGTTTACGAGCATCTCGTCCCAGGTAAGAGCGGTGATCATCTTGTCATATGTATCGAGCATCTGCTGGTACAGCTCGGGGTTATATAAATCCGACCAGACCTCCTTGATGAGGTGCTCGGGCCTGAGGATATACGTCCACGGGCCGTAGGGGGAAGAATCGGCATAGCCCGAATTGCCGGCGGTGATAGTCCAATCCCCGTTTTTCAGGAACGTGAAGTTTGCCTGAGGTTCCAGGGGCACGACTTCCATTTTGATGCCGACCTTCTCAAGCTGTCCCGCCACCGTTACAAAGAGATCACCGCTGGAGTCAATGATATTGGCTGAAAAGGACATACTCTTCGGGTCGACACCGACCGACGCCATCAGTTCAAGCCCCTCGTCCCTGTCGAAATAGAATCCGTCGAAAGGAACGTCCCCCGAAGAGCCGACGGTCCACAAGCTTTTCTGTTTGAGACCCATGTCGTCATACATCAGCTGGTTGATTGCGTCGAGGTCTATGAAACGGTTCATCGCTTTGCGGACTTCAAAGATCTCAAACTCCGGGACAGTCTTCGCGTTGAAGAAGAACGGGTTGGCGTTGCCGTAGTTCCGGATCAGCGTGCCGTCATAGCCGCTCTCCTGCAGATTGTAGAATGTCTCGACCGCGGAGAACTGGTAGCCGTCTATATCGCCGTTCAGCAGCGCCAGCAGTCTTGTGTTGTCATCTTTGATGATGTTGAAATTGAACGTCTCGATGTGCGGCATCTTTTCTTCAAAGTAATAGTCGGGGTTGGCCTTCAGAACAAAGCCCACTCCCGAGGTGTAGGAATGGATCATGTACGGTCCCGTGCCGATCGCGGCTCTGTTGTCGTTGATGCCGTAGGTCTCAAGAGCGGTCGGGCTCAGTATGGAAAGTCTGGTCAGAGCAATTTCAAAATAAGGGCACGGAGCGCTCAGTTTTAATGTGAGCTCCATTTCGCCTGTCGCTTCCCAGGATATAAGATTTGAGTTATTGAACGAGGCGGGGGAGGCTTCGTAATAATAATCCCAGCATTTGGCTATCGCGGCGGCGTCACAGACGGTCCCGTCCCAGAATCTGATTCCTTCGCGGATCCGGAACGTCCAGGTCAGGTAGTCGGCGCTGTGTTCCCAGCTCTCCGCTATCTGGCCACGGATGTCGTTGACATTGCCCATATGGGTATAGATAAGCTGCTCGTAGATATTCATAGTCAGCCAGCCCTCCGATACCGCGCCCCACGGCACGTGAGAGGGGACGTCGCTGCAGATCATGGTCACTTCAGTGCCCTTCTGTATCCCGGCCGGCCTGTTGTAATAGTCTTCGACAGTGCTGATCACAAACGTGTCCTTGCTCTCGACCTTTTCGGCCGGTCCCGCCGGTGTCTCCCCGGGTTTGCTCTCTGGTGTCTCCGTGGGCTTCTCTTCCGGTTTTGCCGTCGGAGGAGCGCTCTGTGTTGGTTTGCTCGTGGTATCGGGGGTCTCTCCGTCAGAGTCTTTGGCGCAAGCGCAGAAAAGAAGGGTCATTGCCATTGCTAGAAGGATACACAATATCGAGCGGGCTTTTTTCATTGATCTTCCTCCAATGACTTATATTTTTACAATGAGGGTTCATTGTAAAGCACAGTTGCCGGGAGAGTAATATCTAAACCCCTTCTGCCGGTCTGACCCAAGTGCTATCGCTGATAAAACTAAAAGAAATAATTACTGTTCGAGTATATCTCCGTCATTTTATTTTCACAAGTGTTTATAGTCCCGCAACATGACAAAATATAAAAGCCACTATTGTGCATTTTATACTAATTAACCATAATCATCCGCGCAATATTAGTGCATTATTTCATATGTACCGCAAAACGAGATAAGCCCGTCGACGACCGGCCGCACCTCCTCCCTCACCCGGCTCAGGATCTGCACATAAAAACTGCCCGGAGTTTCCTCCGGGCAGCTCTGTCAGGCAGCTGTTATGGATCACACTTTAGACTTCTTTGTACATGTAGAAGAGCTGCTGGAAGTGGTTCTCCGAAGCGAATACGAGGCACTTGAGGCTCTTGTCAAAGGCAGCGAACCAGGGGGCCTGAATGCCGTTCATCGCGCCGTAGTCCTCCTGCAGGTAGGTCGTCAGCTGGCGGCAGTTTACGAGCATCTCGTCCCATGTCAGAGCGCTGACCATCTTGTCATATGTGTCGAGCATCTTCTGGTACAGCTCGGGGTCATAGATATCCGACCAGACCTCTTTGATGAGGTGCTCAGGTCTGAGGATAAATGTCCACGGGCCGTACGGGCTTGAATCGGCGTAACCGGAGTTGCCCGCCGTGATCGTCCAGTCGCCGTTCATCAGGAACGTGAAGTTCGCCTCGGGCTCGAGCGGCTCAACTTCCATTGTGACACCGACTTTTGCAAGCTGCCCGGCGATCGTCACGAACAGGTCTCCGCTCGAGTCGATGATCTTGGCCGCGAAGGACATGCTCTTCGGGTCGACGCCGACTGACGCCATCAGCTCAAGGCCCTCATCCGGGTCGTAATAGAAGCCGTCAAACGGAACGTCGCCCGAGGAACCCACGGTCCAGAGGCTATTTTGAATGAGGCCCATGTCGTCGTACATCAGTCTGTTTATAGCCTCAAGGTCAATGAAGCGAACGAACGCCTGGCGTACTTCGAAGATCTCGAACTCGGGCACGGTCTTCGCGTTGAAGAAGAACGGGTTGGCGTTGCCGTAGTTCTGGATGATCGTGCCGTCATAGCCGTTGTCTTTCAGGTTGTAGTAGCTCTCCACCGACGAGAACTGGTAGCCGTCGATGTCGCCGTTGAGCAGCGCCATCATCTTTGTGTTCTCGTCTTTGATGATGCTGAATTTGATCGTCTCGATGTTGGGCATTTTCTCTTCGAAATAGTAATCCGGATTTGCCTTAAGAACGAAGCCCACGCCCGAGGTGTAGTCGTCGATCATGTACGGGCCGGTACCGATCGCTGACTTGTTGTCGTTGATGCCGTTCAGCTCAAGAGCTGTGGGGCTCAGGACGAACAGACGAGTCATGGCCGTCTCAAAATATGAACAGGGAGCCTTCAGTTTTACCGTGAGCTCCATATCGCCGGTCGCTTCCCAGGACACGATATTCAGGTTTGTGAACGAAGCGGGCGACGCTTCATTGTAGAAGTCCCAGGCTTTTTTGACTGCGGCCGCGTCACAGTCCGTGCCGTCGGTGAACTTTATGCCGTCGCGGATCTGGAACGTCCAGGTCAGGTAGTCGTCGCTGTATTTCCAGCTCTCCGCGATCTGGCCGCGGATGTCGCTTGTGTCGCCGAGGTGCAGGTACAGGAGGCTTTCATAAATATTCGTTGTGAGCCATCCTTCTGATACTGCGTTCCAGGGCACGTGCGACGGGACGTCTGTACAGATCAGGGTGACCTCCGTGCCTTTCTGGATCTGTTTGGGCCTGTTATAATAGTCCTCTACGGTGTGGATGACGTATGTGTCCTTGCTCACGACCTCTTCGACCGGTCCCGCCGGGGTCTCTCCGGGCTCTTCTCCCGGCTTCTCCTCCGGTTTCTCCTCGGGTTTTTCCGTAGGAGCGGCGGTCGCGGGTTTGCCCGTGGTGTCGGGTGTATCTTCCGTGCCGCCGTCCTTGGCGCATGCGCAGAAGAGCAGCACCATTGACAGCGCCAGTAGGATACACAGTAACGAGCGGACTTTTTTCATTGAACTACCTCCTATGACATATATTTTTACAATGATATTCATTGTAAAGTACAGTTTCAGGAGCATCAATAATGCGGCCTCCAGCCGCCCGCAGAGCGCTTTATACAGTTCCTAATAATTACAAAATAAGTATATACTCTTCATAATATTTTCACAAGATATAATGTCATCTCAATATGACGAATTATTGTGGTGATTTCTGTGCATATCACACCGTTTATTGTGAAAATAAATCATTGTATCGTGCATAACAGACAAAATTACTGGCATAATATGTGATCGGTTTTCAAAGGCTGTCCGTGTAAGGCGATTATGACCGGCCGCTTCACTCCTCGTCCCCGATCTCTGCCCGACCCGGATCGAACGCTCATATAACAAAAAGAAAAGAAACTGCCCGGAAGTTTCCTCCGGGCAGTTCGGTCAGGCATCTGTAAAGGATCGCCTTTTATACATTATTATACATCTTTATACATGTAGAAGAGCTGCTGGAAGTGGTTCTCTGTCGAGAAAACGAGGCACTTGAGGCTCTTGTCGAAGGCAGCGAACCAGGGGGCCTGGATGCCGTTCATCGCGCCGTAGTCCTCCTGCAGGTACGTCGTCAGCTGGCGGCAGTTCACGAGCATCTCGTCCCAGGTAAGAGCGGTGATCATCTTGTCATAAGTGTCGAGCATCTGCTGGTACAGCTCGGGGTTATAGATATCCGACCAGACCTCTTTGATGAGGTGCTCGGGCCTGAGGATATAGGTCCACGGGCCGTAGGGGGACGCGTCGCCGTAGCCTGAGTTGCCCGCGGTGATCGTCCAGTCGCCGTTCATAAGGAATGTGAAGTTCGCTTCGGGCTCAAGGGGTTCGATATCCATTTTGATGCCGACTTTCTCGAGCTGGCCCGCGATCGTCACGAACAGGTCTCCGCTCGAGTCGATGATCTTGGCCGTGAAGGCCATGCTGGCCGGGTCTACGCCGGCGGACGCCATCAGCTCGAGGCCCTCTTCCTTGTCATAATAGAAGCCGTCGAACGGGACATCACCTGTGGAACCCACGGTCCAGAGGCTTTTTTGAATGAGGCCCATATCGTCGTACATCAGCATGTTTATAGCCTCAAGGTCAATGAAGCGAACGAACGCCTGGCGCACTTCGAAGATCTCGAACTCGGGCACGGTCTTCGCGTTGAAGAAGAACGGGTTGGCGTTGCCGTAGTTCTGGATTATCGTGCCGTCGTAGCCGTTGTCTTTCAGATTGTAGAAGCTCTCCACCGCCGAGAACTGGTAGCCGTCGATATCGCCGTTGAGCAGCGCCATCATCTTTGTGTTCTCGTCTTTGATGATATTGAAATTGATCGTCTCGATGTGAGGCGTTCTTTCTTCGAAGTAGTAATCCGGGTTTGCCTTCAGAACAAAGCCCACGCCGGAGGTGTAGGAGTCAAGAATGTACGGGCCGGTGCCGACAGCCGCTTTGTTGTCGTTGATGCCGTAAGTCTGAAGAGCTGTCGGGCTCACGATGAACAAGCGGGTGATCGAGGCCTCAAAGTATGAGCAGGGCGCGCTCAGCTTAACGGTGACCTCCATATCGCCCGTAGCTTCCCAGGACTCCATCTTGATATTCGTGAATGAAGCGGGTGAAGCTTCATTGTAGAAGTCCCATGACTTTACGACTGCGGCCGCGTCACAGACTGTGCCGTCCCAGAACTTAACGCCGTCGCGGATATGGAACGTCCAGGTCAGGTAGTCGTCGCTGTGTTCCCAGCTCTCGGCTATCAGGCCGCGGATGTCATCGACGCTGCCGAGGTGCAGATAGAGGAGACCTTCGTAAATATTCGTAGTGAGCCATCCCTCGGGTACAGCGTTCCAGGGGAGCTGCGACGGAACGTCCGTGCAGATCAGGGTCACTTCCGTACCCTTCTGGATCTGTTTGGGCCTGTTGTAGTAGTCTTCTACGGTGTTGATGATGTAGGTGTCTTTGCTCTCGACCTTCTCGGTCGGCTCACCCGGATCACCGGGTTCTTCCGTCGAGTCCGGCGTATCGGTATCGGCCGGGGTCTGTTCCGTGGGTTTGGCTGTGGCATCTGGCGTACCCTCTTTGCCGCTGTCCTTTGCGCAGGCGCCGAAAACAAGCACCATTGCTACGGCAATAAGAATACATAGTATACTGCGGACTTTCTTCATTGTTCTTCCTCCTGATTTTTTTTACAACAGAGATCCGTTGTAAACGCTTAGGTGGTCGTCGCGGCCGCGACATCAATAATGAACCTTTGTAATAATGTAGAATTTATTACGTTATTAGTATAATAATATGTCATTATTATTACAAGTCTTTCAGCATTCGCTTTATGCCTAAATTTCAACTTCATAATTTGTGCGCATTGGACACTCATGCGCTGCACACGAATTAGCGGTGATTTTTCAGCCTGCACAGAATCCGGCGATTTTCCGGGCATTTGACGCATGTGTATTTGTGCCCGGACTGCACGGAAAGTCATATTAGCATTGCAAAAGCTCTCTCCCGGCCATATAATGGTAACCAGGATAATACACAAAAGGAGGAGAAAGAAATGCTGACCGCAAAACAAAACATGCAGGAGACTATCAGGGGCGGCAAACCGGAGAGGTTCGTGAACCAGTATGAGGCCGTCATGCTGATGTTTCATCCGTACATCGCGCACTCCAACGCACTGCTCTCAGTGGGGCAGATGAATGTAGTAAACGCATGGGGCGTCACAAACTCCTTCCCGGCCGGAACACCCGGCGCTTTCCCTGTACATACCCCGGACAAGATCGTCGTAAAGGATATCGAAAACTGGCGGGATTACGTCCACGCGCCGCCTCTGAAGTTTTCCGATGAGGAATGGGCCATGTTCAAGCAGCAGTATGATGCTGTCGACGGCAGCCAGGCCTATAAGGCGACCTTTATCGCTCCCGGGCTTTTTGAGCAGACCCATCACCTGTGTTCAATTGAAGAAGCGCTCGTATATTACATAACCAACCCCACGGAGATGCACGACCTTATAAAATATCTCACCGATTGGGAACTCGAGCTTGCGGAGGGCATTTGCTCACATCTCCACCCGGATGCCATTTTCCATCATGACGACTGGGGCGGAGAAAAGAGCACGTTCCTGAGGCCCGAGATGTTTGCGGAATTCTTCCTGGAACCGTATAAGCAGATCTACGGTTATTATCACGACCACGGCGTCGAACTTGTGATACACCACGCCGACAGCTACGCGGCACCGCTGGTACCTTATATGATCGATATGGGCATAGACATCTGGCAGGGCTGCATGAAATCGAACAATGTCCCTGAACTGATTAAAAAATACGGCGGCAAGATCAGTTTTATGGGAGATATCGACAACAAGGAAGTGGACTTCGACGGATGGACGCGCGAGGATTGCCGTAAGGCTGTCCGCAGCGCATGCGACCGCTGCGGCAGCAAATATTTCATCCCCTGTATCACCCAGGGAGGTCCCGGATCGGTCTATCCGGGCGCTTATGCCGTAATGTGCGAAGAGATCGACAAGTACAGCGAGGAGGTTTTCGGGATCGACGCGTCGAAGATCGAGCGCCTGCCTATGCAGATCCTTTTCTAGGCCCCGGAACCCTAAACTGACGCATTTAGGAAAGGGCCCGGAACCGTCAGGCAGTTCCGGGCCCTTCTATGCAATATACGGCGAACGGATAACTATGAGATAAGTTTACGTTTACCTGCGCCGGCTTGCGTGGTATTCTCATTCAGGCAGCAAAATCTTTCTATAAGTATTTATATATGATATATGATAAACATACGACAGGAGCAG
The DNA here is from genome assembly GCA_012719235.1 of Clostridiales bacterium. GTDB lineage: Bacteria > Bacillota > Clostridia > Oscillospirales > Oscillospiraceae > JAAYAR01. Next base: position 53,321 of record JAAYAR010000066.1, on the reverse strand, counting down.
AACAATGAGCATTGATCAAAGCGGAAATAAGGGGCCAGGACAGGCCCTTCATATCATGCCCAATCCCGTCACGCCCTTTACGCCCGAGAGCCGCGCGCCGAAAATTGATCCTTCGGCCCACGTCAGCCCCCTGTGCGCCGTGATAGGAGACGTCACTGTCGCTGGGAACGTCTATATCGCCCCGCTTGTAAGTATCCGGGCTGACGAAGGTTTCCCGTTTTATATCGATTCCGGCACGAATTTGCAGGACGGAGCGGTCCTTCACGGCCTTGCTCACGGCAGAGTGACCCATGACGGAATAGAGTACTCGATATACATAGGCAAAAACGTCAGCTGCGCGCACGGCTGCATAATTCACGGCCCGTGCAAGATCGGGGATAACTCTTTTGTGGGGTTTCACGCGACAGTCTACAACGCGTCCGTCGGAGAGGGCTGCTTTATATCCCACAATGCCCTTGTCACCGGCGGCGTCGTACTGAAGCCGAACAGTTTTGTACCCCCCGGGATCGTCGTGGATTCGCAGGAGAAGGCCGATTCCCTGACTCAGGTTACGGAAAGCCAGCGGGAATTTGCCGAGGAAGTGCAGAGCGTCAACCATGCGTTCCCCGGAGCGTATCGCAAAATCGGATCTCAGTAAGGGGCATACAGGCGTTTGACCGGCAAGCGGAGCGGAAATGCATAGTCACGAGCTTACGAATCTGCCGATATTTCTACCCGGCGGAAGCTTGCCGCCGCTCGGCCAGCCCCGGCGCGGCCTCCGGGATCTCGGTCCGCGGCTGCGCCGCCGCGCAGCGAGTCCGCAACGAACTCCCTTACAACTCTACTGTAGCCGGCAGTATCTCCGAAGTAACTCAGACCGTGCCCTGCGCCGGGTACCGTGAAAATGCGTTTCTTTCCCGCGCAGGCGTTGTAGTTCTCAAGCGCCATGCTGCACGGCACAAAACGGTCTGCCTCACCGTGGATCAGAAGGACCGGTATCTTACTGCGCGAAAGCGAATCGACCGCCCGGCTCTCCCGCGTATCAAAACGCCCGAATATCTTTGCCGCAAGCCTCACGAGCAGATACGAGGACCGGACCGGCAGCTTGTTGTCGCGAAGCACTTTCTTAACGATAGCTTCCGGTGAAGTGTACCCGCTGTCCGCGATGATCCCGACAACATTGTCGGGCAGCAGGTCCGAAGCCATCAGAACAGTCGCCGCCCCCATCGATATACCGCTGAGGATTATCTTTACGTCACTGCCGAACCTTTTCACGGCGTAATCCACCCAGTCGCAGCAGTCGTACCGCTCTTTTATTCCCAGCGTCAGAGTGCGCCCTTCGCTTTGACCGTGCGCCCTTTGATCTACAAGCAGCGCGTTGCATCCAAGCTCCAGGCACAATTTCATGCCGCCGCAGAAGTTTCTGTCGGCAGAGCTGCGGTACCCGTGGAACATTATCTGCAAAGGCGCCCCGTCCGCATTATGGTAATACTTGCCGAACAGCCTCAGGCCGTCCCGGGATATTATCCCGACCGGCTCATACGGTCTTGATGCCTGCTCGTCGACAAGAGCAAGAATAGCTTCCCTGTACGGCCTGTGCTGCTCGGTATCGCGGACATCACGAAGTCCCGAACAATATTTTGCGCCGCAGCGAAATGCGGCGAGGTATACGGCATAGGCAGCCCCGAGGATGATCGCCGCCGCTGCCGCAGGGATTATCAGATACCACATACAAAACCGCCCTTCCGCGAAAAAACCGGTTCCTCGCCGGATGGTTCGCTTCCCGAGGATATCAATGACAGCATACCACATTTCGGAGCGGACATAAATACGAACGTATCACAGTTTACTGCCGTTTTTCACCTGCGCGGCGCATTGACTGAACTCCCGGGGGCAACTATAATGAGATCGGCGAATGCTCGGGCGCAAAGCGGCGCGAGCCGAAGAAAGGGGTATAGCTCAATGAAGAAACTGCTCAAGAACAACACTTATTGGGTCGGGAAGGTCGACTGGGAGCTCCGGAGGTTTCACGGAGACGAACTGTCAACGAACAGCGGCTCGACATACAATTCGTACCTGGTAAAAGAGGAAAAGACCGTGCTCATCGATACGGTGTGGGCTCCGTATGCGAAGGAGTTCGTCGGCAACCTGAGCGAAGAGGTCAGGCTTGACTCTATTGACTATATTATCGCAAACCACGGCGAGGTCGATCACAGCGGATCGCTCCCCCTCCTGATGGAGCAGATCCCCGACACTCCCATCTACTGCTCGGCGAACGCGGTGAAGTCTTTGAAGGGCCAGTATCACAGGGACTGGAACTTCAACGTGGTAAAGACAGGCGACAGGCTCAGCGTGGGAAACGGCAAAGAGCTTATCTTCGTAGAAATGCCGATGCTCCACTGGCCTGACAGCATGGCCGCTTATCTCACAGGGGACAATATACTGTTCAGCAATGACGCTTTCGGGCAGCATTACGCGAATATAGCCCTTTTCAACGACGGGGTGGATCAGAATGTCCTGATGTACGAGGCCATGAAGTATTTCGCCAATATTATCAACCCGTTCAGTCCGATGCTGCGCAGAAAGCTTGACGAGATAGCGTCTTTAAACCTGCAGATAGATATGATAGCGACGAGTCACGGGGTCATCTGGCGCGACGATCCGATGCAGATAGTCAAAAAGTATGCCGAATGGGCTGCGGACTATCAGGAGGACCAGATCACTGTTGTATACGACACCATGTGGAACGGCACCAGGACACTCGCCGATACGATAGCGGAAGGCATAAGATCGGCCGACCCCAAGGTCGCGGTCAAGGTGTTCAACATCACAAAAAGCGACGTAAACGACGTGATTACCGAGGTGTTCAGATCGAAGACCGTCGTCATCGGCTCGCCGACGATATCAAGGAGCATACTTCACTCAATCGCCGGATTTCTGCATCTTGTAAAAGAACTGAAGTTCCGGAATAAAAGCGCCGCCGCGTTCGGCTGTTACGGCTGGAGCGGCGAGGGCGTCGGAGAACTGAACAAACTGCTTCAGGACGCGGGATTCAGACTGATAGACCCGGGATTCAGGAACATGTGGAACCCGGACGGCGATGCTCTGGACAAGGCGCACGAATTCGGAAAGAAGATCGCCGCGGGGCAGGCCGCCGCTCAATAAAAGCCGCGCCGCCTCTCTCATCCCGAAAATGTAAAAAGGGCTTGCCGATCCGTTCGTTTAGGCGGTGCGGCAAGCCCTTTAATTCGGCCGTTTATCTCGCAGATTTGCATTTTGTGCCGGTCAGCAGCCACTGAAACACCGATATTATGACCGCTGCCAAAAGTGAGGGCAGAAACCCTCCCATATGGACTCCCCTCACAAATCCGTCGGCGATCATGATCGTAATCGTGTTGACAACGAAGCTGAACAGCCCGAATGTGATAATGTTCAGCGGCAGCGCGATTATCAACAGGATAGGCCTGACGATCAGATTGACGATAAGCAGAATGACCCCGAATGCAAGGAGCGAGAACAGGCTCCCGACGTATGCGGCGTCAACAATGACTGCAGTGAGGAATATCGCAAGAACAATGATAACGTACTTTATAATGAATTTCACACTCTTCACCCTGACTACCTGACCCTTATTGATACAAGCACATTGCCGTCCGAAACCTCTGCCAGATCGTACGGCTCCTTATCCGCTACAGAGGCGACCAGCTCAGTCAGCATTGCAAACAGTTCTTTGAGCGTACGGACCGTAAAGCGCTGGGATGCGGGGCCTGGCCGGGTAAAAACACCCAGTACGGCCGCGATATCACCGAAACAGTCGAGCAGTTCCAGCAGCACGTTCAGTGATATCGGAAAGTTCAGGCGCAGACCTCCCCCGTTCTTCGGATCGGTTCGTACTTTGACCCACAGGATCCGAATTACCCTACTCGACATAGATCTTGACGTATATCATGGAGTTGTGCTCTTCATCCCAGGCACTCACGTCCACGATAGTCGGATCGTCGAGCGTGCCGCTGAGCAATTCGTCGATAATTTTACTGAAATCGATCTCAGACAGGTTTACGCCCCCGCTCTCCATCTTTTCCCTGGCATCCTTCGGAACAAAGGACGAGATCTTGCCCGCAATCTCTCCAACAGCCGAGAGGAGCCTTATGGGGATGTTCACGTTCACGTTGACCGATTTGTTGTCAGACGTGACTTTTATCCTCAGGAACTTGTACGTTCGCCTGTTTCCCGCGGGAAGGGTTTCCGCTCTTGAGGGCTCCTCTCCGCTGCCGGACGCTTTAAGGGCCTCCAGCAGTTCCATGCCCTCCGCTGCGGTGATCCGGCCTTTTTCGATCATTTCAAGGATCTTCAGCTGGTCACTCATTTTTCATGCCTCCGGTATTTGTAGATTTTTTAATTTCTGAGCCGCTTCTTTGGCGGATATCTCTCCCTTTGACAGCTTCTCGATTATCTCAGACCTCGCGGCCTCCTCCGTTCGGGTATCCTGCTGAGTCTCTTTTCCGACCGCATCGTATCCCAGGCTCCTGATGAGCGCGTCCAGCCTGCCGCGAACGGTGGGGTATGATATCCCCAGTTCCCTTTCAACGTCCTTTATGCTGCCGCGGTTCTTGACAAATACCTTCAGAAACTCGAGGTCCTCCTCAGGAAGGCGGCAGAACTCACAGGGCTGGAAATCCCCCTCTATCAACGTCGAGCATTTCGGGCAGCCGAGTTTCGTAATGGACAGGCGTTCCCCGCACACAGGGCACTTCCCGGGCGCTTTATACTTCATGCTTTCACCGTCCTGTCTAATGATAGCATGAATATATACGACTTCTTTTATTTTGTCAATAGTAAAATTAATATTGTTAATTAATTTATTGAATTTTAGTAAGTCATAATTAATTTATTCAACGCTCGGGTGTTTCCCGCTTTCTCCCGGCTGCTTTCCTTCCGAGCCCCGCAGCGGCGAGGCCTCTCCCCGTTCCGTGTCAAAGTACAAGCGTTCGTTGAAACGCTCAGAGGTGCGGCATAAGCAAACAATCGCTTACAGCCGCACCTCATTTCAGCACACGTATATACTTTATTACCCGGGCGGACCTATCAGAACACAAACTGCACGAGCAGCATATAGCATACGGTACCGCCTGCGATCGACAGCAGCATCCTGCGCTTCCACAGATGGAGCAGGGTGACTGCCGCAATTGATATGAGCTCGGGGACAGCATGGGTCCCCGTAAGTATTTCGACGTCCTTGACGCTGTAGACAACAAGAAGGCCGAACACCGCGGCAGGAAGCACCTTGCCCAGGAAGCTCACGTAGGCCGGCGTCTTTTTTCCCGGAGGAAAAACCCAGAAAGGCAAAAAGCGAGTAATGACCGTCCCCAGAACCACCATACCGATCGTAACGATCTCCTGCGCCGTCGTCATGCCTGCTCACCGGCTTTCTCTATCGGTTTTCGCAGGAGGGTCAGCACACCGAGTATGGCGAGCATCGAAGGAACGACAAATTTCCCCGGGCCGAAAACGAAAAGACACAGCAGCGACAGCGCAAGCCCCAACAGAGCGCTCAGATGATTTTTATCCTTCAGCCACTGTTCGATAAATATGACCGTAAACATCGCGGTCATCACGAAGCCGATCCCCTCCGTGTTGAAGGTGACTATCGAGCCGAAAAGGCCGCCCAGAGTCGAGCCGGAAAACCAGTAGAAGTGATTGAGCAGCGTGACGAAAAACATGAACCATCCCCTGTCGACATCCTCCGGTATCTTTGCGGTGTAGTTTATCGAAAAGCTCTCGTCGCACATTCCGAATATCATGTATATCCTCTTCAGGCCCGCCGTGTTATACTTGTCGAGCATCGATATTCCGTAGAATATATGCCTTGCGTTGACCATCAGCGTCATCGCCAGCGCCTGAACGGGGTTGAACGCGCCGAGAAGCATATTTACTGTTACAAATTCGACCGATCCTGCGAATATCGTGAGGCTCATCAGCATCGGATACCAGAAGCCGAACCCGGACACGTTCATATAAATTCCGTATGTAAGTCCGAGAAACCAAAAGCCTGCAAATATCGGAACTGTATACGGAAAAGCCGCGGCCAGCGCCCTCATGCGGTGATTTCGTGGTTTCAATATTAACCCTCCTGTTCCGCAACAGTTTAACATTGCTGCGCGGGAGAATCAACATCGCCGGGAAATCCCTGCTTTCGACAGATCACGACCGCCCGGGCGGCAAAAACTTGCCCTTTCCCCCCGGACGCCGTATAATACTCCGTGTTATACGGCTCTTCAGGGGCAGAGTCCTCACGGCTGTCCGGAACATATGCTTTTCACATCCCGTGAAATTAACGAAGGCTTTAAGGAGCGCGCAAATAATGAAGAGATCACAGATCAATAATCAGATTGTCAAATCGATCGGGCTGCTCAGACAGTACCATATTACTCTTCCCGCATTCGCGTATTGGTCACTTGCCGAGTGGAACAGGCATGCCGCCGAGACCGACGAGATCCGCTCGGCAATGCTCGGATGGGATGTGACCGACTACGGCACGGGCAGGTTCGAAGAATGCGGTGCGGTCCTGTTCACTGTCCGCAACGGCGTGCTGGCGCACCCGGAGATAGGCTCCCCTTACGCCGAAAAGTATATCATCCTGGATGAGGGCCAGTACCTCCCCTGCCACTGCCATAAAGTAAAAACGGAGGACATAATCAACAGGGCGGGCGGCGTCATGCGCGTGCGCCTGTGGAACAGCCTGCCGGGCGGCGGACCGAATATGAACGGAGTCGTGCGCGTGCGCTCCGACGGCCTTGTCCGCACGGTCGCAGCCGGGGAACCGTTTGACGTCCTTCCCGGACAGAGCGTCCGCCTGGTCCCCGGGATGTATCACGTGTTCGGCGCAAAGACCGGGTGCGGCCCGCTCATATGCGGCGAGGTCTCATCCGTCAACGATGACCGTACCGACAATTATTTCACGGAGAGCTATCCGCGTTTTGCCAGGATCGAAGAGGATGAACCGCCGCTTCACCCGCTGTGCAACGAATACACAAGGCTTGTTCCCTGCCTGAAGGCGGACGACGGGCGCACAAAGGCGTATTCTTGACATATACTGAGTGTGATGCTAGAATTGTTTAGTAAAGACGGGGCATCCGGCCGGCAGCCGCTTGTCCCGCAGGACAATTGAACAATCCCGGTAGACAAGGCTACCGCAAGGGATACGGATCGCTGCCGCGAACCGGTGGAGACACCGGCAGATGGTTTGAGCAGGCGACGTCGAAGCACAAGGCGCCGTCTAACGCGATTTCATTGCCCTGCGATGCTGAAGTTCAAACGGTGCGCTGTGTTGGGTAGAACCCGCGCGCCGTTTCGGCGCGTGGGTTTTGTTCTGATTTTGAAATGAGGTGAAAGTTGATGGACGCTGGCAGTAGTAGCGGCACACCCATAGGCCGAAGACGATCCGGGCGCAGTTTGCCGGCGTTCGCCGAAAGCGCCTGACGCTCACCTATATTGTGCCTTGCTCCTGTCAAGAATAAGGCTGTCGGCATTATCCTGTGCTGTAGCCTGCTTTTTCGCGCGCGGGCCCCGCGTCGCGAATCAATTGGGTTCCGGCGGCCCCGCAATCGGAATCCGGAAAGGAGATAAGGCGATGACAGAAAGAACAGCCACACTTGAAAGCACGCTCTCGGCTCTGGCCGCCGCGAAGAAATACTCCGCGCTGCGGGAAGTGCTGATAACGATGAACCCCTCGGACATAGCCTACGTGTTCGACGAGTTGGGTGAAAAATTACTGCCCCTGCTGTTCAGGCTGCTGCCTAAAGAGCTTGCGGCCGAGTCCTTCGTTGAGATGGATTCCGATCTTCAGGAACTGCTCATACGGGGATTTTCGGACAGCGAGCTGAAGGCTGTAGTCAACGAAATGTACATTGATGATGCTGTTGATCTGGTCGAGGAGATGCCCGCGAACGTTGTCAAGCGCATCCTGCAGCAGGCCGACCCCGACACGCGCAAACTGATCAACGAAATACTCAAATACCCCGAGGACTCGGCCGGCAGCATCATGACGACGGAGTACGTGGACCTCAGGCCGGATATGACCATCCGGGAGGCCGAGGACCATATACGCCGCACCGGTATAGATAAAGAGACAATAAACACCTGCTATGTCACAGACCGCAGCAAGCGGCTTATCGGCGCCATATCCATACGCACCATAATCCTGTCCGACCCGGACGCGTACGTCCGCGACAAGATGGAGTCAAACGTCATCAGCGTTACAACGACCCAGGACAAAGAGGAAGTTGCGCTGATGATCTCAAAGTATAACTTTGACGCTATGCCGGTGGTGGACAAAGAGAACCGGCTCGTCGGCATAGTGACGTTTGACGACGCCTTTGAGGTCATTACCGAAGAGGCCACCGAAGACATCGAGAAAATGGCCGGTATGACGCCGTCCGAGAAACCGTATCTGAAGACGGAGGTATACAGGCTCTGGCTCAACCGCATCCCCTGGCTGCTTCTGCTGATGATCTCCGCCACGTTTACGGGGCTCATAATAACAAACTATGAGCACGCGCTCGCCGCGCAGGTCGCGCTCATGTCGTTTGTTCCCATGCTCATGGGCACCGGCGGCAACTCGGGCAGTCAGTCCTCGGTCACAGCGATCCGAAACCTATCGTTGAACGAGATCCAGTTCAGCGACCTTCTTAGAGTCGTATGGAAAGAGGTCCGCGTCTCCTTGTTCTGCGGCGTGACCCTCGCGATCGCGGGCTTTTGCAAGATAATGCTTGTAGACCGCCTTATCCTGCAAAACTATTCGGTGACGGTGCCCGTAGCGCTCGTAGTCAGTATAACGCTTGTGGTCGTAGTGCTCGTGGCCAAAGTCATAGGCTGCGTACTGCCCATGGTGGCGGCGAAGGTCGGTTTCGACCCCGCGGTCATGGCGAGCCCGATCATAACGACCGCGCTTGACGCCCTTACGCTGCTGATATACTTCCGTATCGCTACGCTCATATTGCGAATATAGCGCCGAAAAAATCAGGCTCCGCCGTCCGGTATACCGCAAGCGGAGCTTTTCCATTACGCTTTTATTTGATCGCGCCATATGTTATTGTCCTATCAGAAAAATCCGCGGCTGCGCGGAAAAACGCGCAGAGCATTGATACATCGGAGGATTTAAAATGCGAAAGATCAGACTCGGCAAGACCGGACTCATGGTGACAAAAACAGCCTTCGGCGTGCTGCCCCTGCAGCGTACGCCCATGGAAGAAGCCGTGCGCATCCTGCAAAGAGCGTATGACGCCGGCATCAACTATTACGATACCGCTAACGCCTATACGGACAGCGAAATAAAGATCGGCGCGGCTCTGTCCGGCGTGCGGCACGATATCGTGATCTCAACAAAAACGGGGGCGACCGACAGGTCAACAGCCGAAAAGCACATAGACCAGAGCCTCATGCAGCTGAAAACAGACTATATCGATCTTCTTCAGCTTCATAATATAAAAGAAGTTCCCGATCCTTCCGACGAGCAGAGCGCGTACGCGGCCGCCATGGACGCCGTCAAAGCGGGGAAAGTCCTCCACGTAGGGGTCACGAGCCACCGCATCGATGTTGCCGAGCAGGCCGTGGACAGTGGCCTGTTCGAGACTGTCCAGTTCCCGTTTTCCTACATAGGTTCCGACCGCGAAATAGCGCTGGCCGGGCGCGCAAAAGCTGCAGACGTCGGTTTCATCGCTATGAAGGGGCTCGCGGGCGGCATGCTGACCAGTGCCAGAGCCTGCTACTGCTTCATCCGCCAGTTTGATAACGTCGTCCCCATATGGGGCATGCAGCACATGTGGGAGCTCGAGGAATTCCTGGCTCTTGACAGGGAGGACCCGCAGATGGACGACGCCTCACGCGCAATTATCGAAAAAGACAGGGCCGAGCTTCTGGGCAGCTTCTGCCGTTCCTGCGGATACTGTCTGCCCTGCCCTGCCGGTATAGATATCCCGCAGGCCGCCAGAATGGAGAGGCTTCTCAGGCGCGCGCCGAGCGCGGCCTTTATGAGCGAGGAATACCGGAAAATGATGCACAGGATAGACGACTGCATCGGCTGCAACCACTGCAAAGATCACTGCCCCTACGAGCTTGACACCCCGAACCTTTTAAAGTACATGCTTGACGATTACGACCGGTTCTACGCGGAATACCACGGGCGGAGCATCTGAGCTCCGTAACGGGACACGCGTCCCGTTCATTCCGCCGCCACCGGGGATCGGGATCCAACAATGCTCCGCAGCGGTGTCCTGCCGCTTTACTTCCCGCCAGAGCGGATCCGGCCGTAACACCTCATATTCATGCCGGACTCTGCGGTCCGGCATGAGTTATAAACGGCAGCGCGCGGGCGCGCGATATGCGCCGTTCAGGCTTATCAGCGAAATTCGGCAAGCAGCCAAGGCTGCTTGCCGAAGTATCATCCAACTAATATAAGACTATATAAAGTCCGAAGGTTACATGGCCCTGAGGAGCTCGGCCGCTTTCTCCGCGCAGGAAGCTGCGTCGGGGGTGTAGGCGTCGGCGCCGATGCTGTCAGCGAAGCTCTGGGTCACGGGGGCGCCGCCGACCATGATCTTGACCTGGTCGCGGTAGCCGGCCTCGACGAACTTCTCGATGACTTCTTTCAGGGCGGGCATTGTTGTGGTCAGAAGAGCCGAGCAAAGAACCAGCTTGCAGTTGTTCTCTTTCGCACACTCGACAAATTTCTCGGACTCAACGTCAACTCCGAGGTCGATAACATTAATGCCTTTTCCTTCGACCATCATGCGGACAATGTTCTTGCCGATATCATGAAGGTCTCCCTTAACCGTGCCGAGGCAGACGGTTCCGAGAGGCTCTGCGCCTTCCTCTTGCAGGAGCGGCTTCAAAAGAGCGCTGCCGGCGTTCATGCAGCGGGCTGCGACGAGAACTTCAGGTACGAAAACTTCATTGTTCTTAAACTTGCCGCCGATGACGCTCATCCCGGCAAGCAGGCCTTCCTCAAGGATCTTAGCGGCGCTGAGGCCCTCATCAATTGCCTGCTGTACAAGCTGGGTAACTTCTTTTCTCTTGCCTCTTTGCAGTGCCGAAGAAATCTCTTCGAGTATGGACATTATTGTTCCTCCTTAATTTATAGTAACTATATTAAGTATGATAACTTTACTCTATTCTACATCGCAAGTCAACATGAATTCTATAAATACTTTACGATAAAAGGGAATGTTTTTATCTCCTTCGGGTATTTAGCCTGTAGTTTTTCGGAGATTCTCCGGCATATTTCTTAAACACTTTCGAAAAATAGCTCTGGTCGTCAAAACAGCATTCGTGCGCGATATATGACAGGCTGTGGTTGGTCTCGCGCAGGAGACGCTTACAGTTTTCTATCTTCACGCGATTGATATATGACGTAAGGTTTTCACCGGTCTCTTTCTTAAAGATGCTGCTCAGGTAAGAACTGCTCAGGTTGACGTACCGCGCGATCTCGTCAAGAGTCAGCTTCTCTCGATAGTGGTTTTTGATATAGTCCGTTACCTTGAAAACCATATCGGAGTGCTTGATCTGCGGCTGGTCAAATGCCGACGTGATATACCGGTGCAGGATGCCGGAGCACCACAGGCCGACGTCGTCTATGCCGTTTAAATGCTCGATATCGAGTATCGACTGTGTACTGAACCGGAATATCTCGCCGACATCCGCGCCGGAAGCGATTGCAGCGCGGGAGAGGACGGCGATAAGGTCCAGCATCTTTGATTTAACTTCGTTCAGCTTGAAATCCGAAGCGAAATAGATGTGGCCCAGCAGTTCGTTGAGCAGCTCCTGTGATTCGGCCTTTCTGCCCTTGCGGATGTGCTCGACAAGCTGATCCTCGATCTCTTTGGGAAACTCGGGGACCGTTTCGCTCTTGTAAAGATCCTTTACCTGGTACAGCGTGTTAAGGTAATTGTGCTGGTTGAAAAGCAGATCCCCGGTGTGGTCGGCCTGGCTGTACGCGCTGGCGAACATTGAAAATGCCTCGGTCATGTGTTGGATTGCGGATGAGGAATAGCGGGGCAGCTTGCTCAGATCCTCCTCCATCGAAGAGTACGGGAAATCAAAGAGCATATCCTGGAGATCCCCCATAAGGATCGGCCCTATAACAAAACCTCCGCTCAGTTTCTTGTCCCAGTCCAGTATGGCCGCGCATGAGAATATTATCCCGATCGGACAGTGGTAAATATATCTTCCCTGCCATCTGCACGCCTCGTTCAGGCCGTAAAGATGGACGCTGATCTCCTGGCAATCTTTGTTCTGGCATTTGGTGCAAAACCGGGGCTTGTTGTCCGTACCGTAAAGGACTGTCTCCTCGGCAATATCTACGGTCGCGCAGCGCACCCCCGTGACCGCTTCCATATGCTCGCAGAAGTCCCTGCATTTCTTCCTAATCTGTGGGTGCACTCCGCACTTCACCTTCTTTCCGACATATAAACAGAATATTCGTTCTCGTTAATTATATGGGAAAAGAAGTATTCTGTAAAGTACGTGAAATTATTCCCTCGAAAATTTTTTGATCTGACTTATGGCCCCCTTTTCAAGGCGGCTGACCTGCGCCTGGCTGATCCCGATCTCCCTGCTGACTTCCATCTGCGTTTTTCCTTCGTAGAACCGCAGAGCGAGGATACGCTGCTCCCTCTTGTCGAGCCTGTCCAGCGCGTCTTTCAGAGAGATCTGCTCAAGCCACTCCTCGTCGGTATTCCGCTTGTCTTTGATCTGATCCATCACGTATACCGGATCGTCTGTCCCGGAATAGACCGGTTCATATAGCGAGACGGGATCCGCGATGGCGTCGATAGCATAGACGACCTCTTCCCTTCGGATACCGAGGCGCTCGGCTATCTCTTCGATCTTCGGTTCCCTGTTGTGTTCGTTGACCAGGGCCTCTCTGGCCTGCATCACGCGGTAAGCCGTATCCCTAACGCTGCGGCTGACCCTGATAGAGCTGTTGTCACGCAGATACCTGCGTATTTCTCCGATGATCATCGGCACACCGTATGTGCTGAATTTTACCATAAGGGAGGTGTCAAAATGATCGATCGCTTTGATCAGTCCGATACACCCCACCTGAAACAGATCGTCCGGAGGTTCCCCTCTGCCGACGAACTTCTGAATGACCGACAGTACGAGCCTCAGATTTCCGCCTATGAGCTCCTCCCTTGCTTTTTTATCACCCTGCTTTGCCCGCTCGAGCAGTTCGAGCGTTTCCTTATTCTTGAGCACTTTAAGTCGGGATGTGTTGACGCCGCAGATCTCTACCTTGTTCTGCATTGTATCCATACCTCGTTCTCTGTGTTGTCGCCCGCAGGCGGCTCACCATGGTCAGAGTATTTCCCGAGGTATGAGATTTGATACGCGGTCCCGCCGCTTGTATACGCGGCCCTGTTGCCGGGATCCCGGCTGAGCCCGGCAGTTTGTGATACGATTGTATTTATCCGTGATAAAGAGTATAGTTTTGTATGTCCGCGGTTTTCGGCATCAGTTCATAAGAGTACGATAACAGCCATAATGCCCGAACATATGCCCAGCGCGGTGTACACCTTCCCTTTGTCGCGGTTCATCACCGAGGCCTCGTCAGCCAGCGCTCTGAGGCGCTGAATACAGTTCATCACGGCGCCCAGCTGCGCCTCAATGCCATATCGGCCCAGAATAACGCCCGCTTGAATCACTTCCAGACGCTCCTCATCTCCAAGCCCGGTATGGGACTTAAGGAGCGACTCTCTCCAGATCACGGAAAACGGCAGCTCGCCGATCTGCTTTGTCGCGTTAACGCACATATGAAAAAACGGGCGTGTTATCTCCGGCGCCGTTTTTGAAAGCTTCAACAGCACGTCCGGGATCCTGGCCATTTCGAAAGACAGCTCCGCGGCCAGCTGTTCGAGCGCGGACGCAAATGCGCGAGCGGCGCGCTCGCGCTGTCTGAGCCTGAACGAAGCGTTCACTCCGACCCACGTAGTCACACCTACGAGCAGGACGGCCCCAAGCAGCTTAATCAAGGTCTTCCACCCTGTATTCCCTCTTTCCGTGTACAACGGTGATTGTTACAGCCTTACTAAACAACCGGCTCTCAAGGAGTTCTTTGTACAGCGGCCTGCGGAGAAGGTCCCGGGTATCTTCGGCGTGTGCGGTAGCCAGCAGCCGGACGCCGCAGTTTGCGGCCGCCCGCATCGCTCCCAGGTCCTCGGGGGCCGTTATCTCGTCCACAGCCACAAGGCCCGGCGACATCGAACGCAGCAGCATCATGACAGCTTTGTCTTTGGGGCAGCCTGTCAGCACGTCTGTCCGCGACCCCACATCCAGCTGCGGTACACCCGCGCAGCAGGCAGCCACCTCCCCCCGCTCGTCTGCAAGCGCCACCCGGGTGTACGTACCCGATGCCCCGTCTGACAGCAGCCGCACGAGATCGCGAAGAAAAGTCGTTTTTCCTCCCCCAGGAGGCGCTATGATCAACGTATCTGTCGGTACTCCGCTCTTTGTCAATTGCCCCAGGAGGGGTGCAGCTATGCCCCGGTTCTCCTTTGCGATCCTCAGGCAGACCGACGATACGTCTCTTAGGTTCATGACATCCCCTTCCTTCATCACGGCTGTCCCGCACAGGCCCAGCCTGTGCCCGCCCTCGATCGTGATAAAGCCCGAACACACGTTGCTCAGGGCCCAGTGTGCGGAAGCTTTCGTCGCGATCTCGATCACGGACATGATGTCGCTGCCTGTAACCGCCCGGTCGAGCAGTTCCCTCTCACGGCCGGGAAGGACGACGCAGGGCGGCCGTCCGGCTCTCAGGCGCAATTCCTCGGCTGTCAGCCTGTCCTCCGCAGGCAGGCGAAGCGCCGCCTGCCTCAGACTCATCGGCAGGACCGAGACCGCCTGCTCAAACCGGCCGAGGAGATATCCAGCCTTGTACACACCTCATCACCCATCGACCAAAAGATATACGCCTTATATAACTGTACATCTTATGTGTGCATGTCCCCTGAATATTACAGCCGCATTCCGATCATGATGAAGTTGAAGTTGAAGGAGAATACTGATGCCGCTCCCGCACGTAAAAACACTGAGTGAACTTGTCGGGCTGATAGATGAGATCGGCATGCTCCCTTTTTTTCCTTGCCCGATCCCCGGTTTCTCTGTCGCTGAGATAACGGACAGCCGGGTATGGTGGACAGACGACCCCGAATACGACCCCTGGCAATGGCGCATCAGGATCGCCTCGGGCCGCAGGATCGCCTACGGCAAGGTTTTCGGAGGCAAAGCGGGGTTCGTCTCTTTGAACTGCTATTCCGATTTTGCCAATCTCAGACGCGACGGCTATGATTTTGACGCGCTGTATGAAGACGGGAAGGCCCCCCATTCCTCCATGTGCATTATGAAGCTCTTCGAAAACCGAAATTCCATACCGTCATATGAGATAAAGGCTCTGTCCGGAATACAAAAGGGTTTTCAAAGCGCTGTCGCGCGTCTCCAGATCCAAACGTACCTCACGATCTCCGGCTTTACGCGCAGGAGAAACAAGCGTTCGGAGGAGTACGGATGGCCGATAGCCGAGCTGTCACCGCCCGAGCTTGTCTTTGGTGAAGATATCGTCCGCGGGGCGTACGGACGCAGTCCGGAGGAATCGCTCATGCGGCTGGAGGAAAGGCTGCGCCCGTACGCGGGGTGCGGCGCTTCAAGCCTGCTGAGCCCTTGACCGGCCCCTCAGCGGCGGGGTCTTAACCCGGTCCGTGTCAGGCAGCAAGTGTTCTTCGAAACGATCAAACGCCCGGCAGCCAATGCGGCCGCCGGGCGTTTTTTATACGATTTTTATACGATATTATCTTTTACCTGATTACACATACATATAGTATGCCTGCAGGTAGATGTTGTCGGTCGTGAAGACAACGCCCTTGAACTCCTTGCTGAATGCCACAAAGCCGGGGTTCTGAATGCCCGCCAGAGCGCCGAAGTCCTCCTGCTGATAGACGGTGAGCTGTTTGCAGTGCTCGAGCATCTCATCCCAGGTGGAGGCGGTGACCATCAGATCGTACTCGTCGAGCATCTTCTGATACAGGTCGGGATCGTAAACATCCTGCCAGCACTGTTTGATGAGGGCGTCGGGCTTGAGAATATAGGTCCAGGGGAGATACGGTCCTGTGCTGCTGTAGCCCGTGGAACCGACCTGCAGGGACCAGTCTCCGTTTCTCAGATAGGTGAAGTTTGCCTCGGCCTCAATGATCTCCAGGGTGATCTCCACGCCTGATTTGGACAGCTGGTCCTGGATCGCTTCGAACTGGCTCTTCGCGAAATCGGGCACCGTGGTGTGGAACTTGATGTCGCCCGCTGTCATGCCTACAGATGCCAGAAGCTCGTTGCCCTCATCGGGATCATAGTAGAATCCGTCATACGGAACATAACCCGGGGTGCCGACAGGCCAGATGCTGTCGCCGACGATGCCCAGGCCGTCGTTTATGAGCTGGTCGATAGCAGCGTTGTCAATAAAGCGGTCGATGGCCATACGGACTTCTTTTTTCTGGAATTCGACGATTTTCTTTGCGTTGAGCCACAGCGGGTTCGCGCCGCCGATGGTCTTAACGATCTGTCCTTCATATCCGTTGTCCGACAGGTTGTAATACTGCTCGACGGAACGCAGTCTTGCGCCGTCCAGGTCGCCGTTCATAAGGGCCATCGTCAGTGTGTTCTCGTCTGCGATGATCGGGAAGTTGATCGTCTCGATGCTGGGCATCTTATCTTCGAGATAGTAGTCTGCAAAGGCTTTGAGCTGGATGTTTGTTCCCGAAGTATAAGAGGAGATATAGTACGGGCCGGTGCCGATGGCAGCTCTGTTGTCGCCGATGCCGTACATATCGAGCGCTGTCGGGCTCACGGGTACGAGCTGGATGCCGGCCAGGGTCTGTTCAAAATACGCGCAGGGAGCAGAGAGCTTTACGACGAAGGTCAGATCGTCCTCGGCTTCCCATGATTCGATATGGAAGTTCGTGATATTTGCGGGGGTAGCCTGCTGTGTATACTCCCAGGCTCTCACAATAGCGGGGGCGTCGCAAATCGTGCCGTCATGGAACTTTACACCCTCGCGGATCTTAAATGTCCATGTAAGATAATCTTCCGAATGCTCCCAGCTCTCTGCGATACTGCCGCGGATATCGGTCACGTCGCCGAGATACGCGTACAGAAGACCGTCGTATACGTTGCTCCACAGCCAGCCCTCGGACGTACAGTTCCAGGGGAGCTGAGAGGGGACGTCGTTGCCGGCAAGGAAATTCAGCTCGGTGCCGGGTTGGATCTGCCTGGGTCTGTTGTCGAACTCATCCATACTGAAAACAAGATGAGTGGAGTTGTACACGATGTCGGTCCCCGTCGGGGAAGTGGGCAGTGCATCGGTGGGTTCTCCGGATGCGCCGGGTGATTGGGTCCCTGCGGGTTCTGTGCCCTGCGGGGTCTTGTCGCCATTGTCGGCGGGCTTGCCGCATGCCGCAAAAGCGAAGATCATGGCAAGCGCTAAAACGGCGCACAATACGGAACGGGTTTTACTCATTATTCTTCCTCCTGTTTATTAAAAACAATGCGGGCATTGTTTTTATCGGAAACTAATCTGAAACTGAAGCCGACTTCGCGCATCATTATAGCCGTTTCGTAATATTATTACTACCATATTAACACCCAAGAATACGTGTAATAATTTCTTAAAATTTAGTGAATATTGCTCAATTTTTCGGGTTTATATTAGTATTTCCTACAATATAACAATTATTCATCGAGCCGTTTATCTGCCCGCTTCAACCGCGGCAGACATCATCCCGACATAAAACCGGCCGGATCCCATTTTCGGCGCGACAGGTCTGCATCTGCTTCGCATGTCGGGAGTATGCCGGGAGACGGTCCGTATGTCCGCGCAAAACGAGGGGGCCGGGCAAAAATGTGCCCGGCCCCACGAACCGCTTCTATATCCGCTTGGCTGTGTATTTGTAAAGTCAGTACAACCGCAGGCAGATGTTAAGTGAGGGCACAGCCTTTGAACTCTTTGTATGCGGCTGTGCCGGATCTCCCGATGCCGGCATGCGGCGCTATCGGGCGGTCTCAGTCTTTTCCGCGTTTGACACTTCCTGCTCTTCCCACGATTTGAATTTGCCGTCGATGAACAGCCGGTAAGCTATGCAGCACAATATGACCGGGGCGATGACCACGGCGAAAAGAGCGGGATATCCGAGCCCGTCCACAATAAAACCGCCGAGGGTGCTGCCCAGGATCATTCCGACGTCGGATGAGACGCCCGCGGTGCTGGTTGCGGCCCCGCGCCTGTCGGCGGGAGCTGCCTTTATCACCATGCTTGTAAATGAGGGCATCAGTATCCCGAAGGTGACCGACCAGAGCACTGCCGCCGCAAAAAACATGTAGATGTTCTTACACAGCGCGAGGCACACCAGGTTTGCTACAAAAGTCGCAAACGCGAGATATATACGCTTGCGCGGAAAGACCTCGTTCGTCCTGACCTTGTCAAGGATCAGTCTGACGATGAGGAGCCCTGCCGCGCTTATCGTCGAGTACCAGCCCGGGTTCCCGATGCCCAGCGAACGCCCGTAGAGCACTATGAACGTATTTGCCCCGAGTCCCAGGTTCAGCGAGAACGCCATCACAAGAGCGGGCTTGATCGACCGCTTCTCAAACAGCACGCCGAGGTTGAATACCTCTTTTATACTGAATTTCTTCGGCTCCTTCGGTGTGCGGAAAACAACGAGCCATGACAGCGCGACTCCCAGAGCGGTCGCGGCCGCCGACCAGATGACGAGCGCGGCAGGCCCCCCGGTGTTGTACGTGCCTACGCTCAGCGCCGGCGTCACGGCGTGTATTATGCTGCCGAACAGAGAGATATAGCCTATGCCTTTATCCATTTTTGAAGGGGGTATGTAGTCGTACGAGCTCGTCGTGATGATCGTCGACGCTCCGCCGGTGCCGGCGCCCTGGATGAGCCGAAGGGCTACGAAGAGGCCGAAATACGGCGATATAAGCATAAGTATCATGCTCGAGACATAGACCACGCAGGAGAATACGAACGTCTTCCTGCGGTCTCCGTTATCGGCAAGCCAGCCCGTGACGGGCCTTGCGAGCATAATGAGGAAGGAGTACAGCCCGTGGATTAGGCCGAACGTGCCGTTTGACCCCCCCATATCCACTACCCAGTACGAAAACGCGACACCCACAAAAAAATTGCCGAAGCTTACGGCGCTGGAGATGAGTATGACCAGACAAAAATACCTGTTCCAAAGAGCGGAACCCTGCAATCCCGAGCTGAAATACGAGCTGCTCAGATCGCGCCTGCTGATTTTCAAAACTTCTTCCTCCGTTATCGTTTCTTGCTTTCAAAAGACCGGACCTATTATCAGGCATCGGGCCGAAACCTGCAATGCAAAAAACCAATGGCCACATCCGCGGCCGCGGATAACATGATCCGCACCATGGATTTTCCCGCTTGCCCCGAAACCTCGAAAACACCTTGCTAATGAGAGCTTTGTGCCCTATAATTAATCCCTGTCGGGTCCGCCAACGGCTGCACGGGCCGGGCCGCGAGTTATACGCCCGGGAGATCCCGCGCAAAACGTGATACGGCGCGACCGGCGAGAGGAAATTATACATTTAAATTGTAAAAGGAGGAACCGCATGGATCTTGAGGTCATCAAAACAGTCCTGACTGTTGCACGCCTTAAGAGCTTCAGCGCGGCCGCTTACGTGATACCGTGCTCGCAGTCCTCCGTTTCACGCCGTGTAGAATCCGCAGAGTCCGAGCTCGGGGTGAAGATCTTCACGCGCCCCGGGGGCCAGGAGGGCAGATCGACAGAACTGACCATCGCAGGCGAGCGCATCATCCCGGTCATGGCGAAGATCCTCGAGGATTTCGGGGAGCTCTATACCGTCGCTTCACAACCGTCTCCGGACAGCACCTCTTCGCTCAATCTGGGCCTTCGCAAGAACCTTCTTGCCCCGATGGGCCTGATCATGCTGAAGGCGGATTTCATTGAAGCGCACGGGAATATCAGGATCGAATCCAGATACGACGATATCGTTTCGTTGTTGCCGGATCTGGCGCTGGGCCGGCTGGACGCAGTGTTGTTCTTCTGTGACGAACTGGACCGTGTGGAATTCCGCCATCCGGAGGACATGAACATCACGCTGCTCGGACAGTCCAGCTTCTCTGTCGGCGTGTCGGATATGAACCCGCTGTCAAAACTGCGCAGCGCACACATATCGGACCTGAAGGACGAAGTCTTTCTCCTGAACGATGACTCGAGCGGACGCCTTCCCGGCATCATTTTCGCCAATTCCGAGCGGTTCGTCCGCCGCGTGGAGAGCATGTACGGCTTTACACCGAAGGTTATGAAGATCCCCGACAACATGCTGGAGATCCGCTACCGGCTTGCGATGGAAAACCGCGGAGTATTCCCCTGCCACACCCCCAAGTGCTGGAGGGATCTGGGAGGGATAACCTATCTCCATATACTTGACCCCGGTTTCTCTTCCAGCTATTATCTTTTGTCGATGAAGGGCAGAAAAGAAAGGGAAGTCGAGATCTTTGCGGATTTTTTCACAGGGCGCTTAAAAGAAGGGGAGGGCACCGCCTAGAGCAAGCGGCCCGATGACCTTCGGTTTCAATAAACAACGACCCTTTGCAGATTCAAAAGAACAGAAAGGAAGTTTTCAATGAGATCCAGGTACACTCACGTCTTCTCACCCATCCGGATCCGCGGTGTCGACTTCAAAAACCGCATCTTTCTTGCTCCCACAACTCCGGTCCTCAGCACACCCGACGGATATGTAACGCGCGAACTGGTCGATTGGTTCCGTATGTTCGCCCGCGGCGGCGTGTGCACGCTGTATCTGGGCAACTGCTCTATCGATCTTACCGAGAACAACGATCAGGGCTACCAGCTTGAACTGGGCAAGGATGACTGCATCTATCCTCTTTCGCTGTACGCCGATATGTGCAAGCAATTCGGCTGTCACGCCTCATTGGAGATCAACCACGGCGGAGAGGGCGTCCCCTATGAAATGGTTGGACACGCCCCCTACTCCTCCTCCTCCTTTATATCGGAAGATGAGATACTGCGGGCGGCGCGCAACAACCGCGAGCCCATCCCGACGATCGAAATGTCAAAGGAAAAAATAAAAGAGACGGTCGAGAAATTCGGCATGGCGGCAGCCCGCATGAAGAGGGCCGGTATGGATATCGTTATGGTCCACGGCGGCCACGGCAACCTCATATCGCAATTCACGAGCCCGCTCTTTAACCGCCGAACGGACGAGTACGGAGGAAGCACCAAAAACCGGGCCCGCTTCGCAATCGAGGTGTGCGAATCCATAAGGAAACACTGCGGCGAGAATTTTGTTATAGAGTACCGCTGTTCCGGCGACGAGATCGCGCCCGGAGGCATGCACATAGACGAGACTATCGAACTTGCAGGATATCTGAAAGATCATATCGATATCCTGCACGTCTCCGCGGGCCTCCACAGCGACCCGCGCGGACCGCATCTGTATTACCGCAACTGGTGCCAGAACTACCTGATGGACCGCTGCTTCAACGTGCACTACGCGCGCGACATAAAAAAAGCGCACCCCGATATGCTTGTCAGCACGGTCGGATCCATCACCAGCATCGATTACGCGGAGGAGATCATCGCAAACGGCTGGGCGGATTTTGTGTCCATGTGCCGCCCGCTGATGGCGGACCCGGAGATGCCGAACAAGTACGCGGAGAATCGCCCCGAAGACAGGCGCCCCTGTCTGCGCTGCGACACGTGCGCAAAACATCTGATGGTGCCGAAACCGATCTACTGTGCGGTCAATCCGATGTGCGCCATGACTTCCGAACTGCGCGACGGAGTCGTGCCTGAGGCAAAGGTAAAAAAGAAAGTCGCGGTGATAGGCGGAGGGCCGGGCGGCATAACGGCCATGCAGACTTTGCTGCAGCGCGGCCACGACGTCACTCTTTACGAAAAAACCGGCCGCCTCGGCGGCAACGTCATCGGTGCGGCAGTGCCCCCGCGGAAGATCGACGCCCAGGATTACCTGCAGTGGCTCCGCCATACGGCGGCCCAGTGCGCAAACGCCGGAGCGCGCATTCTCCTGAATACGGAGGCAACAAAAGAGATGCTCGACCTCGAAAACTACGACGCCGTCGTGATCGCGGTCGGAGCAGACCCCCTGATCCCCGCGAGCATACCCGGCATCAACAAGCCTCACGTCCACTGGGCGCCCGACGCGGAGGAGGGCAAATGCACGGTCGGCGACAAGATCGTTGTTGTCGGCGGCGGCGCGGTGGGATTTGAAGCGGCCCTCGACTATGCGGATCTCGGCAAAGACGTCTGCCTCATCGAAATGATGGACGAGCAAAAAGCAAAGCTCAACCTCCGCGCCAGCGCGGGCAGCGGAGCCACCGAGCTTCTGAGCATATTCAAAAACAAGAATATCCCCGTTTATTACGGTCTCGCGCTCTCCGAGGTCCGTGATGACCGCATAGTCTGTCTGGACACCGCCACCGGAGAGACCCGGGAGCTTGAATGCGACACGGTTCTTCTCGCGATGGGGATGCGCGAGCGCTGGGCTCTCGTTGAGGAACTGCGCCACTGCGCGCCCGAGAGCAATGTCGCCATCGTGGGTGATTGCCGGAACGTCGGCACGATCGCGGAGGCGGTCAACCAGGCCTTCCAGGCTTGCATACACATCTGAGAATATTACCCCGCAGACAATGTAATGAATGAAGGGGGGGCCGCCGGCCTCCCCTTCATATTTTGTATTTTTTCGCGCCGGAAATGCTCACCTCGTCATGCCCGGGACCAGAACGACCTTCATGGTGCCGTTTTCGCCGGTCCTTGCAAGCCTGAACCCCTCTTCCCATTCCTCAAGAGGAAGTTTTGTCGTGACTACTCCGTTAGTCGGCAGCTTCCCCTCGGCGATCCATTCGATGACCGTGTCATAGCAGTACGGGCTCAGGTGGACGCCCAGGACATCCAGCTCCTTGCGGTCGGAGATTATGGACCAGTCGACCGTCACAAGGTGACCGAACACGGAGAATTCTACAAACCTTCCGAGCTTCCTGATGCACTCGAGCCCCTGCCCGACGCTCGCCGGATGACCGGCCGCTTCTATGTATATGTCGCAGCCGTACCCTCCCGTCAGGTCTTTGATCTTTGCGACGACGTCCTCATTCTTCGGATTCATTACAAGGTCCGCGCCGAACTCTTTAGCCTTTGCGAGGCGGGCGTCGTCCAGGTCGAGGGCTATAAGGAGCTTCGGATTGCACTGCCTTATCGCGCCGATCATCCCGAGGCCGAGAGTTCCGCAGCCCGACTGGACGACAACGTCCGTCGTCTTGACCTGCGCTCTGTCTACGCAGTGGAACGAGCAGCTGTACGGCTCTATCAGAGCGGCCTGCTCGATCGGCATATCCGCCGGCACCGGATGACATATCGTCTCCTTAGTCATCCTGACATACTCGGCCATACCGCCGTTCACATTGTTCTGGTAACCGAATATGTCATGTTTTTCGCACATCCAGTAGCGGCCCGTTCTGCAGAACAGGCATTCGCCGCACGGAACGATCTGTTCCGGGCAGATCCTGTCGCCTATCTTCCAGTTCCCCTTGACGTTCGGCCCGATCTCCACAACTCTTCCTACAAACTCATGCCCCGGGATCATAGGCGCTTTGATCCAGGCCGGATTTCCTTCTCCGCCCCAAAAACTCGGTGCGCCCGCCAGGGCTTTCACATCACCGGCACAGATCCCGCACGTGTCGACCTTCAGGATCATCTCGCCCTCTCCCGCGCGCGGCGTGTCGACAGTCTCCAGGCGGTAGTCGCCCGGCGCGTAGGCTACTATTGCCTTCATTTTCTCAGGCAGCGTATTCATATGCTCTCCTCCGTCATATTTCGGGGCGGTATCTCCCTTCCCCGGTCAATATATCGTATATCCTCCGTCTATTATCAGGTTCTCCCCCGTTATCATCCGGCTTTCATCGCTCACGAGGAAGAGCACGGCCGCGGCGACCTCGTCGGGGTATGCGAATCTCCCGGCTGGTATGCGGGATCTCATAGCCCTGCCTGTCTCTCCGGACCAGGCCTTCTCCCCCATCTCCGTGAGCACTACGGTGGGCGCGACGCCGTTTACGTTTATGCCGTACTCCGCCCACTCATACGCCAAAGATTTGATCATGCCTATCAGCGCGGCCTTGCTCATGGTGTATGCGACATGCTTGTCCAGTGCGACGATCCCCCCCTGGGACGTCATTACGACTATCTTTCCGCCGTTTCCGGCGCGGATCATCTGCGCCCCGAATTTCTGGGCTGTCATAAACGTCCCGCGGGCGTTGATATTCATGACCCTGTCCCAGTCGGCCATCGGGATGGACTCCGCGTCGCCCAGTTCCGTTACACCGGCGACCGCGCACAAGATGTCCGCCTTTCCGTAAAAATCAAGCGTGCTCCCGACCATCCGGTCGACGTCTTCCTCCGAAGATATGTCCCCTCTGATCGGTAATGCCCGCACGCCGTAGCGTTCCGAGATCTCCTTCGCGGCCGATTCGACCGTCTCGCTCAGCGCGACAAGGGCGAGGTCCGCCCCCTTTTTTGCCAGCAGCTCGCACACGGCTCTGCCTATCCCCCTGGACGCTCCGGTAACAACGGCGACTTTTCCGTTAAGGCTGCAGCTGCCCTCGATCTTACTGTATCCGATCATACGCTCATCTCCCCGTTTCCGATGATATGCTCTTCCCGTACGCCGTGATCCGACCCAATTTTATACGCGCCTGTCAGACATGTCAATAACGCTCACCGCCGTGCCTGTGCGCAAAATGCCGCGGCGCCGGATCCTCCGATATGCGCGTTAAGGTTGAATCCTCACGCACAAAGGTATATAGTGTCTTCAGATAATCGATTAAAGGGAGTGATCCAGTTTGAATTACAGCATTGAGAACATCGATCTAAGCGCATTGCCGCTCAGCTACCCGAATTCGCTGATAATGCTCTGCCGGGATTTTCCCGAAAAGGCGGTACCGGGAGAACCGCTTCCGATCCTGATAACGCTCACGAGTCCCGTAAACACCTGGGACTTCCGGTATGACCTCATCGCGGTGCAGCCCACTTACAACGGTGAACCGGTCCCGTTCGAGCCTGTCACCACCCCCGCCGGCATCAGGGCCGACACCGGGCACGGCACCTTTGAGATCTGTTTTGAGGATAACCTCTGCCTGCGGATCAGGAGCACGGGCGGCCTCGGAGTACGTTTTTTTATGAAGTTCAATCGTTTCGAGCAGTTTTACGACAGACTCGACGGCTCGGTGGAGGCAGTCTTCCGCCCGATGACCGGCGAGTTTCTGTTTGAGGCTGTAAGCGGCCGCCAGACGTACAGGACCGAGTATCTTCCGGACGAGTGCAGATCGTCGGACACGTACGTATACTGGGAGCCCCGGGACGGCGTCGCCGAGGGCTATATCGCCCACAGGGAGCACAACGTCAAACGCCGCACCCTCACCCGCACGATCGAACAGTGCTTCAAAGACAATAAAGCGAATTTCGAGAAGTTCTATGCCGATACGTATAAGCTGCCGGACGAGAAGATCCGCGGTCCCTTTGAAGTGAGCGTTTACATGATATGGTCGCACCTTATCACGGATTACGGGGCGATCAAAGGCGCAGCCGTGTATATGGGCAAGAGCGGCGTTATGCGTTATGCGAAAGGTTGGCATCAGGCGATGCAGGGCGCTGCCGCGTGGCGCAACCTGGAGCTGGCTCTCGAGCTCATCTACCAGATCCCGGCGACAGCCGACGAATACGGCATGGCGTCGGGCGGCATAAGCAACATCGGCGCCCATTACAGAAATCCCATGGCCCCTATCCACGGTTGGGCGCTCGCTTACGTCGTCAAACGCCACGGCGGCTGGGACTGTCTCTCCGAGGAGTGGGCGAGGAAACTGTACGATATCCTTGTTTTCAATACGCAGTGGTGGCGCGAGTTCTCCGACGTCGACGGAAACGGTATTATAGGCTATACTCACTCCGATTCGAGCGGCTGGAACGATGCGACGATGTTCCTCGCGGGCGTGCCTGCCACAACGCCCGACATCTCGGCATGGCTCGTCGTGCAGACGGAGGTCTGCGGGCATCTTGCCAGGCGCCTCGGAAAGAACGCGGAGGCCGATTACTGGTTCGAGTTTTCTGATCGTATGCTCAAAGACATGATCGACTACCTGTGGGACGGCGAGAAATTTGTCGTCAAACACGATATCACGGGGGAGATCCCGCCGAGCCACAGCATAGGCCTGTTTCAGGTCGTCATGCTCGGAAAACGCCTGCCGCAGCACATAACGGACAAGCTGGTCGCCGCGCTTGCCGACAAATCCAGATTCAACGCCCCGCAGGGATTCACGCTCGAGGCGATGGACAGCCCGTATTATGACGTCCGCGGAAAGGCCATGTGCCTCGGGCGGATCTTCGGTATGGCTAATTTCTATGCGATCTACGGCCTTTATCAGTCGGGAGAGATCGATTTTGCCCTGGAGAGGGCCAGGAACTGGGCGGAAGAGGCCGTCGAGTACGGTCCGCAAACGATAATGCCGAGCCCTCCCCAGACATGGGAGCCGATGAAGATCGAGGGGAAGGTGTTCGACTGCCTGCCCACCGTATATCCGCCCGCGGGCCTGTCCTCCTGGGGCTGCGGCACATACCTGAACATCGCCAATATGCTCGACGATGACTTCTGCGCCTGAAAGGAGAGAGAAAGATGTTTGGTACAAATGAAAAATTCCGGCTTGACAGAGTGCCTTTCAGCACAAGAGGCTCGTATGTCTGCATAATCGAGAACGGTCCGGATCACGGGCTGCTGCTGACATCTTCCCACTCCCAGTTTATCGGCGACGGTATCCCCCGGGGATTGACCTTAACGTTTACTGACGGAGAGAACGAACTGCCGTTCACCTATTTCTGCGAGCCCGCGAAGCTGACGGTCACGACCGAAAAGGGTACGGCGGAGTTCGTTTTTCAGTCCGGCGGCATACTGCGCGTCCGCGTCACGGGCATAAGCGTCCGGTTCAACTACGAGACCGCCGCCTTTGAAGGCGCCTGCTATGTAGATGACGACGTCTTCCAGATGGCCGGCTCTTTCGGCAAGTTTGATTTTGTCCCGATCGTTCCCGGCTGCATGGAGGAGAACTCAAAATGGAACTTCAGAAACGCCGCGTCGGATGATTTTCACCTGTCGGTGAACCCGGTATCCGAATGCGGCACCGGCGAGATCGCTCTCTACCACTTCGATTCAAACAACAGGCCCGCCGAGAAGTACATACGCTTCGACCTCGCATACGAGAACACGAAAGAAGCGTTCCGGCTGTTTTGCACCGACCT
Organism: Clostridiales bacterium; assembly: GCA_012719235.1. Classification (GTDB taxonomy): domain Bacteria; phylum Bacillota; class Clostridia; order Oscillospirales; family Oscillospiraceae; genus JAAYAR01. Next base: position 25,932 of record JAAYAR010000066.1, on the reverse strand, counting down.
TCCGGACCCCGCCGGCGAGTACGCGGAAATGGCCGAGGCAGCGAAATATCTGCTCTGGATAAGTGAGATCGGCCCCGACCGCGCTCTGAAGAACAACGTTTTCTACGCGACGAAGCTGCACCTTATAAGGGCGTACATGTGGCATCAGCCGATCGCCGCAATGGCTTTCGTGAAAAACGCGAAAGCCGCGTGGAGATATATCAAGAACGTGTTCGCCTACCAGGCTGAGGACGGGGACATCCCCGATTCGATCAATGAGGAGAATCAATTCGAATGGGTCTCCTCCAGAATGCCGATCTACGGATGGGCCGTCTGCTGGATACTTGACAACCTTGATACTGCGCGGCTCAGGTACATGGACTACGACGACATGTACCACTGCCTGACGCGCTACGCGAACTGGTGGATGGATTCGCGCGATCCGGGAGGCAAGGGCGCTCCCTGTTACGTTACGGGGCGCGACTGCGGATACTATGATTCGAGCCTGTTCGACCACGGCCTGCCCGCCCGGACACCGGACCTTCTGGCATATACGGCTCTGCTTTTTGAAGCCTGCTCCCGGCTAGCGGCGCTGACGCGCCGAAACGAAAAGGCCGCCTCCTGGGCCGCGAAATCGCAGTCGATGATAGATTACCTTGTTAAGAACCTGTGGAACGGCGAGGTGTTCCTTGTCGAAAATGCGGTGACCGGGGAGAAATTCTCCTCAAACAGCGCCCTCGCCCTGACCCCCGTTATTCTGGGAAAGCGCCTGCCCGCCGACGTTCTTTCGGCTCTGACCTCAGGCATACTCAATGCCGGCACGTTTAAAACAAGCGGCGGCTTCGGCTCCGAATCTCTGAGAAGCCCGCGCTATGATCTCGGCGCCACTGCGCGGGGCCGCATCGCCGCTCCGATGCAGCTGACGCTCATTCAGGGGCTCAAGGCTTCCGGTCTTGAGGACGCCGCCAGAGCGGCGGCAGCCGACTACCTGGCGGCAGTGGCAAAGGAGGGCTTTGCTTTTGCCATAGATCCGACCGGTACGGCTGAGCGCGATTTTACACCCTTCTCCCCCGACTGGCCTTTCTGCTGCGTCACTGCCGCGGTTTTCCTTAATACCGCAAACGATTTCAGTTAGTTTTCCGGCGTTTTGACAAATCTGCGATCGTACGTTCGCGAACGCGATACGGCCGGATAGCCGCGTGTATGAGACCGCGCCCCGCACCGGACCTGTTCCCGGTGCGGGGCGCCGCATCCCGCGCGCCTCAATATACTCTGACTCCGAGGATATGTATAAACCGCGCCCGTGCGTACACGTATGAAGAGAGCGGCCGCCACAGTGAATCATACGTATGTGTCGCTACGTAGATCTCGCCATTTTTTATGCCGACTATAACGGGCGAGTGATAGAACGTGCCGTCATCCCTGCCCAGCTGCACTATATCGCCTGCCTCCGCACCGCCCCTCTGTACGGTCTTCGCGAAAGGCCCAGCCCCTTTATTTCCGACGAGGAAGTTGTACAGATGCTCCACACCCGTCCATGAGGCCGTTCTGTTGTTCGCGGATATGTAGTACCAGCCCGTTACAGGCGTGTAATTCATAACGCCGCTCCCGGCAAAGATACACTGCGACGCGAAGTTAGTACAGTCGCCTCCGAGTCCGTTGAAGCTGTAGTAGGCTGGATTTCTGCCGAGAGCCCATCTTTCCGCATATTCGACTGCGGCCTCCCTGTTATATGAACGCTCTCTCATACTGCGCCCTCACCCCGATACCCTCCCAAAACTCCGCATCCCGCCCGCGCATGCGTTCACGCTCTTTTTCGGGCGGACCTACAGAGCAGTTTATGATGAAATCCCGGGTATTGTTCCGTCGCCCCGGAGCTCTGCGGCGTTTTCTATTGACGTTTCCGGGCAGGATAGTAAAATAAAACCGGCCGCCGCCGATCTCCGGGGGAAAGGAAAGGATCTGCACATATGACAAGAGCCCAATGGGAAGCAATCACGAGCACCGTGAAAGGCACAAACAAATGTGTCGCCGCTGCGGCAATAATCGACAGTCCGTGGATCCCCGGTTATTGCGGCTGCTCTTTCCTTGATTTTTACTGCCGACCGGATATCTGGTTTGAGGATTATAAGAAGGTGCACAATGATTTTCCCACCGTTTCGTTCCTGCCGGACTGGTGGGTCGAATACGGAATGGCGGCCGAGCCAAGCGGATTCGGTGCGCGGATCCGCTTTTCCGACGACAATATGCCGACCGTTTACCCCGTGATCGACAGCCAGGATAAGATCGGGGAAATCACCGCCTCACTCCCCGACCCCGACCCGCGCGCCGACGGCCTGATGCCGCTGATACTGAATATGCAGCGCATGCACATGCCCCGGATAGAAGAGATTGGCGAGATAGTCCCGATGGTCTGCGCGCGGGGACCCTTTACGATCGCGTCGCACCTGCTCCCGATGACAGATCTGTTGATATCCGTCATGGAAGAACCGGAGGTCGTGCTGAAGCTCCTTCGCAAGACGACCCGCCTTGTAATAAGGTGGCTTCAAGCGCAGCTGGAGAGCGTCCGTACAGCGGAGGCCGTCATGGTCCTGGACGACGTATGCGGGTTTCTTGACGCCGATACGTTCCTCAGAACAGCCTTCCCGCTCTTCAGGGAGATCTTCGACGCTTTCCCCGGCATGATCCACATGTTCCATAACGATACGCCGAGGGATTCCTGCTATCCGTTCCTCGACGCTATGGGTGTGGACATTTTCAATTTTTCACACGGGATCGATATCGGCTCCGTCCGCAGGGCTGTCGGAGAAAGAGTGGTCCTGATGGGCAACGTGCCCCCCATGTCACTGTCCCGCCTGACACCGGAAGAGGTGTACTCCGAATCAAAGCGGATCCTTCACAGATACTGCGATGTTAACGGCGGCCCCGGAGGGCTCCTGCTCAGTGTCGGCGGCGGCGTTCCGATGGGAGCGAAGGGCGAAAACCTGCGGGCCGTGATACGCGCGGCAGATGAGTTCAACGCGAAACTCCTGCCCTGACAGACAAGGATGGTTTACCCGAATGCCTGAAATATTAGCGCCTGCCGGAGGAATGGAGCATCTCACCGCCGCCGTTCGCTGCGGAGCCGATGCCGTGTATCTCGGCACCAAAAATTTCAACGCCCGGCGCAGGGCCGAAAACTTTGATGAAACGACACTGAAAGAGGCGGCGGCATATTGCCGCGCCCGCGGCGTAAAGCTCTACGTCACGGTGAACACCGTTGTGACGGACAGCGAGCTTGACGATGTGGAGCGCGAGGTCGATATGATAGCCGCCTCGGGAGCAAACGGTATTATCATACAGGACATGGCTGTGCTTGACCTGCTTTTAAACAAGTATCCGTCCATCGAGCGGCTGGCGTCGACGCAGACGGCGGTCCACAACGTGAGCGGAGCGCGGCAGCTTGAGGACATGGGCTTTGACCGCATTGTCCTTGCAAGGGAGCTCTCTCTCGACGAGATGGAGAAGATCTGCGCCGCCGTCAGCATAGGTACTGAAGCTTTCGTCCACGGAGCGCACTGCATGAGCGTGTCCGGGATGTGCTATCTTTCGTCCGCCATCGGCGGCCGGAGCGGGAACCGCGGCATGTGCGCTCAGCCCTGCAGGTTGAACTTCCGCAGCGGCGTCAGGGAATACGCGCTCTCGCTTAAGGACCTTTCATGTATATCGCATCTTCGTGATATGGCGCGCTCGGGTATCGGGTCGTTCAAGATAGAGGGCAGAATGAAGCGCCCCGAGTACGTAGCCGCCGCGGTCACCGCGTGTAAACGCGCTCTTGCGGGCGAGGACATCGATACGGAGATCCTCAAGCGCGTTTTTTCAAGGTCAGGCTTTACCGACGGATATCTCACCGGAAAGCACGATAACGGCATGTTCGGCCGCCGTCTGAAAGAAGACGCCGCCGGCACGGAGCTCGTGCTGAAGTCGCTGCGCTCCCTTTACAAATCGGAGACCCCGCTTGTCGGCGTTGACATGTGTTTTCGCCTGGAGCCCGACAGCCCTTCGGAGCTGTCCGTCAGCGACGGGGACCGCAGCGTCACCATATACGGAGCCCGCGCCGTGTCCGCGCTCAACCATCCTCTTGACGGCCGGAGCGCAGAGGATTATCTGACAAGGACAGGCGGAACGCCCTTCTATGTCAAAAGCTTTGTCGCAAACATCGCACCGGGGCTTTTCCTTGCGGCCGCAGAGCTGAACGCGCTGCGCAGGAAAGCGCTTGACGCTCTGTATAATGCGAGGGCAGATATAGTACCCGCCGAGGCGAAAAACCGGCGCACGAACATCGCTCCCGCTCACACTTTTTCCGGGCGCGGGGAGCTGTGGGGGCGGTTTTCCGCCTGCGGCCGTGTCGCCGGAGCGGACGAGCTTGAGAAAATCATACTTCCGGCGTACGAGATAACGACGGATACGATAGAAAAATACGGCGGCAAACTCATTGCCGAACTTCCAGCAGTTCTGTTCCCCAACGACGAGGCCGATCTTGTCCGCCGCCTCGGGTCGCTGAAAAACGCGGGGCTTCGTGAGGTCATGGCCGACAATATCTACGGCGTCCGCCTGGGAAAAGAGCTCGGTCTCAGCGTTCGCGGCGGTGCGGGCCTCAATATCACCAACACGGCCGCCCTTGAAATATACCGGGGCGCGGGTATCATCTCGGCCACAGTCTCATTTGAACTGTCAATGCGTTCCATAAAGCAGCTGGGCGGCTCTATACCCAGGGGGATCGTCGCTTACGGGAGGCTGCCGCTTATGCGTCTGCGTTTATGCCCCGCCCGCCCGGCGTCAGGCTGCTCATCCTGCGGCGGCAGCGCCCTCCTTACCGACAGGCTGGGAGTACGCTTCCCGGTCGTATGCGACGGCAGAGGCTTCAGCACGCTCCTGAACAGCGTACCGCTCCATATAGCGGACAGGAATCTCGACGGTCTTGAATACCTGCTCCTGTACTTCACCGTTGAAGACCGCGAGGAGATCTCGAAAATAATCGGCGAATACCTGACAGGGCAAAAAAGCGCGTCCCCCCGCACCGGCGGGCTGTACTACAGGGAACTATTGTAATCCACCCGGAAGATTGGAAGACGCGGGCTGTCCACTATCATTTTGCGCAAAACAGTGGTATAATTTAATATTAAGATCATTGTATAATCAGCATTCTCTGCGATGCTCGCCGCAGCGGACCGACCGGAAGGAGAGATTATAATGTCCGAACGATTGACACTGACGAGTGAAGAAAACGTGCGTCTGAACCGCGACGCGTATAAAAACGCGTTCTTGATAGACACAAAACCCCGGGAGATCGAACCCTGGGATAAGGAGTGGGGCGTCGCCATCTCCGGCAACACGCCGGAACCGTCGCCGTTCCCGAGGATCAACAGGATACTCTCTGTCACGAAAAAAACCACCAACGGTTTCGTATCCCCCGAGCGGGCAATGCTCGTAACGCAGGCATACAAAGAACACCCCGGGGAACCGCAGGAACTGAAGTGCGCCAGAGGGATAGCGAACGTCCTGCTCAACACGCCGATATACATATATGACGACGAGCTTATTGTCGGCTGTCTGGGCTGCGACAAAAAGGGCGCTCCCGTCCACCCCGAATTCGGCCTGAACTGGGTCGTCGACGAGATGCGCAACGGCCTCATGGATTACAGCGAGCAGAGGACCCACGACTATTTCTCCTACACGCCCCGGACACAGGAGGAGCTCGAATCCATCCGCGGCTTCTGGGACGGCTGCACCGTACAGGATTACACCGACAGCCTCGTGACCGAAGAGCTCGTCAAAGGCTCCCATGACGGTAAGGGAGTATTCTTCGCGGACGCGTACGTTTTCTGCGGCGCGGGGCATCTCGGCATTGAGCAGGAGCGCCTGATGAGGCTGGGCTTCGGCGGCATAGCGGACCTTATCGACGAGTACGAATCAAAGCTGGATATGTCAAAACCCGGGGATATCGAAAAAAGCGTGTTCTATAAAGCGGCGGGGATCGTCAACGATGCAGCCTCCGCACATATAAAGCGGTACGCGGCGCTGGCGCGGGAGATGGCCTCGGCCGAAAAAAACCCCGCGAGGCAGGAGGAGCTCCTCCAGATAGCCTCCAATTGCGAATGGATCAGCGTCAATCCGCCCCGCACGTTCTGGGAAGCGCTGCAGCTCCTCCACTTCGCAAATGCCATGATCCTGATCGAATCCAGCGGCCACTCCGTATCGTACGGGCGTTTCGACCAGTACTTGTACCCGTTCTTCCGCCGCGATATTGACACGGGGACCTCGACCCGCGCCGCCATTCAGGAGCTCATCGAAAACTTCTACATAAAGATCTGGGACATGAACAAGCTGAGGAACCACGTGCTCATCAAGACGTTCGGCAACGGGGGCATCGGCGGCCCTGCGATGACGGTCGGAGGCATCCTCCCCGACGGGAGCGACGGCACGAACGAGCTCACGTTCATGGCTCTTGACGCCCATGCCCACGTGCGGATCCCCAACCCGTGGCTCGCGGTGCGGATGCACAGCGGCACACCGCGGGAGCTCAAAGTAAAGATAGCAAACACCATCCGACTCGGTACGGGCGAGCCGAAGATCTTCAACGATGACGTGACGATACCCTCCATGCTCTCTTCGGGCATCGAGCTTGAGGACGCGCGCAACTACCACGTCGTCGGGTGCGTTGAGCCGGACGTGTCCGGCAAGGAATACGGCTGGCACGACTGCGGGCATATGAATATCGCCAGAGTGCTGGAGCTCGCGATCAACGACGGGCGATGCTTTAACTGCGGGCCCTCCTGCCCCCGCTGGGCTAAGTGCGGGGCGACAGGTTCATGTCTCGGCCTGCGTACCGGCAGCCTTGAAACGATGACGTCTTTCGATCAGGTCCTGCAGGCGTATGACGAGCAGATGAAATACTGGTGCGACAGGCTTGTGGGATATCTCAACGCCGTGGATATCGCCCATATGGCGGTGCGCCCGCTCCCGCTCCTCTCGATCCTGATGGATAACTGCGTAGAGTCGGGTAAAGACGTGGTCCTCGGCGGCACAAAGTACAATTTTTCCGGCCCCCAGGGCATCGGGATAGGCACCACGGGGGACGGCCTCGCGACGATAAAACAACTCGTCTTCGATGAAAAAAAGATCACCGGCAAGGAGCTCCTCGATGCTGTCCGCGCGAACTGGGAGGGCTATGAGCCGCTGTACGCCTACGTAAACTCGGACAGAGTGCATCACTACGGCAACGACGACGACTATGCCGACGAGCTGACGAAATTCGCGATGGACACCTGGTGCAAACACATTGAAAAGCGGCCCGCGGCCCACGGCGGCTTTTTCCAGCCCGGAGCGTACTCGGTAACGGTCAACGTGGCTCACGGCAGAAACCAATGGGCCTCCGTCGACGGGCGAAAGGCCTTTGAGCCCGTCTCCGACTGCATGGGTGCGGTCCATACCCGTCTGGGCTCCCACGACGTCCGGGGTCCTCTCGCTATCCTGAGATCGGTCACCAAACTTGACCACGCCCGCGCGACGAACGGGACCCTGCTCAACTGGAAGTTCGCGCCCGGTTCGGTGTCCGGCGAGACGGGGCGGGAGGCACTCATCGCACTGATCGAGGAATACATCCACCGCAAGGGTATGCACAGCCAGTTTACCGTGGCTGATCAGGAGACTCTCATCGCCGCGCAGAGAGAACCCGACAACTACAGGGATCTTCTCGTGCGCGTTGCGGGATACAGCGCTTACTTTGTTGAGCTCGACAGAGCTCTTCAGGACGACATAATAGGACGAACTTCACTCTCTTTTGATTGAACGCAGTCCCCCGGCGGCGGAGGATAATATGCTGCACACGACTGCCGCAGGCGAGCCCTGCGCGCTTATCACCGAAATACAGAAGTATACGATACATGACGGGCCCGGCATACGCACGGAGGTATTCTTTAAAGGCTGTACCATGCGCTGCCTCTGGTGCTCCAATCCCGAGGCGATCTCCCCCGGGCAGCAGCTTGGCGTCTACCCCGAAAAATGTCAGGGATTGGAAAAATGCGGCCTCTGCATGCGGGTGTGCCCCGGCAGGGACCTGATCGAGCACGACGGATCCGGTCCCGTTGCGCGGGTGAATATGGGGGAGCTCTGCAAAGACTGCCTGCGCTGCGCCGAAGTCTGCCCCGGCAGAGCCATACGGCTCTGGGGAGAAAAGATGACGGTGCCGCAGCTCATGAAGATCATCGAAGAAGATCGCAGCCTCTATGACAGAACGGGCGGAGGAGTGACGCTCTCCGGCGGAGAAGTCCTCGTGCAGTGGGAATTCGCGCAGATGCTCTGCGGCGCCTGCGCGAGCGCCGGGATAAACGTATGCGTTGAATCGGCGCTCAACTGCCCGGAAGAGCATATGCGCGCGGTCTTAAGTACTGCCGATCTCGTCATCACGGACATCAAGCATATGGACCCGGACGTCCACCGCTCCCTGACCGGGAGCGGCAACGAAAGGATCCTCTCAAACATAAAATGCCTTCATGCCATGGGAAAGAAACCGGTCATAAGGACCCCCGTCGTCGTCGGATACAACGCAGATGAAGGAAATATCAGGTCCACGTCGCGCTTCATAGCGGAAGAACTGCACGGCGAAATACTCGCCTGGCAGCTTCTGCCCTTCAAAAAACTGGGCACAAAAAAATACGCCTCACTCGGCTTGGAATACCCGATGAGCGATTATACTCCGCCGGAGCGGACCGAGTGGGAACCCATGATCATGCGCTATGTCGACATGATCCGAAACGAGTACGGTCTGCCCGCTTTCGCCGGTTCTTCGGATATAATAAACGTGTGATGTCGCGCACGGCCGCGAAATAAGAAGCGCTTTGAAAGCCTCTACGGTCCTTCAAAGCGCTTCTGCTTATTAAAATAAATATAAAGTCAGTTCTCCATTTTCGAGATCAGCGCTTCGATCTGATCCGAGAACCGCGCGAGGTCTTTGTTTGACATTCCTTCCGATTTGCGGGCGATCTCCTCCAGGCGGCTTACCGCACGGAGCAGTTTGTTGTACGCGGCCCTGCCCGCGGCGCTCTTTGTGAATGTCTCCTTGACCGGTATCCCCGCGGGTGTTTCGACAAACTCGCCGCGCGCCAGGTCAAAAACGGTGCAGCTGAACGGAGCGTAAGCTCTGTAGCCCTCCTGTATGAGGTATGCGGTGAATTCCTCGCACACTTCGACCTGTCCGTGGTTTACAAACACCATCTCCGGTTTTTTTTCAAAATGCGAGAGCCACGCCATAAGGCCCGCCCTGTCCGCGTGCCCGCTCTTTCCGGGAAGAAAACCGATCTCCGCCCGGACAATTATCTCCTCGCCAAAAAGCTTCACGCGCTTAACGCCGTTCAGCAGGGCTCTGCCGAGCGTGCCCTCCGCCTGATAGCCGACGAAAAGTATAAGGTTTTTTTCATCCCAGAGGTTGTGCTTGAGATGATGGCGGATACGGCCTGCCTCGCACATGCCGCTTGCGGATATGATGACCTTCGGCTCCGTATTTGAGTTTATCTGTTTTGATTCTTCGCTCGTTTCCGACACTCTCAGCCCCGGAAACATGAGCGGATTGATCCCCGCGTCAACCAGTGCCAGCGTTTCGCTGTCGAGGCACTCGCGGTCGGCCTGCAGAAAGATCCCGGTGGCGGCGTTGGCCAGAGGACTGTCAACATACACCGGAAAACCGTCATGCTCCTTTACGAGCCCTTTCTCCTTTATCTCCCTGATAAAAAAAAGCATTTCCTGGGTCCTGCCGACGGCAAAGGAGGGGATCACCACGTTGCCGCCCCTGTCGAGCGTCCGCTGGAGGTAGTCAGCCAGAGTGTTGCACCCCGGGGTCGACGCTTCGTGGAGCCTGTTTCCGTAAGTTGACTCCATGACGAGATAATCTGTTTCGCTGACAGGCTTGGGATCGTTGATGAAAGGCTGGTTTATATTCCCTATATCCCCGGAGAAAACGATCTTCTTTTCTACGCCGCCCTCATTCAGCCAGATCTCGATCGCCGCCGAGCCGAGCAGATGGCCGATGTCGTTGAAGCGAATGATAACATTCTCGGAGATCTGTATCTTCTCGCCGTACCTGCAGCTTCTCAGATGGCTGATCGCGAGAAGAGCGTCCTGCTTCGTGTATACCGGCTCGCTCTGTACTTCACCGGAGCGCTTTGCTTTTCTGTTTCGCCACTCGCTGTCGACCTCCTGAATATGCGCGCTGTCCATCAGCATGATCCTGCACAGATTACAGGTCTCTTCCGTAGCGTATACGCTTCCCGTATATCCGTCCTTATACAGCTTTGGTATCTTTCCGCTGTGGTCGATATGGGCGTGTGTCAGAAGAACGTAATCTATCTTGTCCGGGCTCACAGGTATCTCGCAGTTTACAAACGTATCTTTTCCCTGTTCCATGCCGCAGTCAACGAGGATGTGCCGGCCGCCGACCTCAATGAGCGTGCAGCTTCCGGTTACTTCATGTACTGCGCCCAGAAAAGTGATCTTCATATATATCCCCCCCATTAGAGGGAATTATACTACTTTTATCCGCATATATAAAGAACTAATTCAGGGCACGGCCCGGGGCTCCGGGGCGGGAGATCCCGATACATTTGTTTTATCCCGGACGGAAGTTCCGAACCGCCGGGTACCGCCGAGCCGAAAACCCGGGCAGCAGTTTCCGGCTTTGTCATGGCATCCTGAGATTTGTTTCGGCTCATGCCGCGTTTTCGAGCGCTGAGCCTCCGGCCTCAAGCATCTTTTCTATGCTTATGGCATATCCTCTTGTCGGGTCGTCCACCAGCACGTGCGTCACCGCGCCGATTATCATACCGTTTTGAATGATCGGGCTGCCCGACATCCCCTGCACTATCCCGCCCGTCATCTCAAGCAGCTCGGGATCCGTTACGCGTATTAAAAGATCCTTGTAACTGTCTTTTGCATCGCCGTTGATCTTTACGATCTCAACGCCGTATTCGCGCACTTCCTCTCCGTAAACATTGGCATATATAACGGCTGCCCCGCATTCGACCTGGGATATGCTCGCAACCGGCACGGGTCCGGAGCCTTTGAACAGGTCCTCGTTCAAAGGACCGCCGAAGATGCCGCACTCCGTATTCGACCTGATCTCGCCCAGATTTGAAGACAGGTCGAAATCGCCTTCAAGATGTCCCGGAGCGCCGCGTTCGCCCTTGACAGCCGCAGTCACGCTGGCCCGTGTGATCCTCCCGTGCCACAGGGGCATCAAGATACCGGAATCATTTATTCCGTGACCGAGAGCCGCAAAAATCTGTTCCTGAGGGTCATAATATGTCATGGTACCTATGCCTTCGACCGTATCTTTGACCATGATACCTATATGGATATCTCCTTCAAGGTCGCAGACCGGCAGCACGTCTGTTTCAAAAGCTATCCCGGACCGAATAACTGACAGCTTTGCGCTTTTTTCCCCCTCCGCCGAAAGTATTTCGGCGAAGGATCTTATATCGGGCGTCGCAATACCGTTGATCGCGACGATCAGGTCACCCGACGCGAGACCCGCCTTTCTTGCCGGGCATAATGTGCCCTCTTTGCTCTCCACCGTCGTCAGCGCCGTTATCAGAAGTCCCCCCGCGTTTATCTCAACGCCTACTGTCTTTCCCAACGGTATCAGCTCGCGTCCGCCGCTCCGTACGCCGGCTTCGGCACCCGTGAAGCACACGATGACAAGGACCAGCAGCGTGCAGGCAATGCGTCTCATATTTTTCATTTTCATGCTCGATCGTCCCTTTCGTATCAAGATTCCGCCGCAGCTCGATTTCATTATGGCTCGATGAGCACGAAAAACGCGATCGATAAAGTGTCAATTTCCTGCAGTCGACCCTATACAGAATACGGCATTCCGAGCGCTGCAGGCCGCGTGCGCGCCGCCGGGTATAAAGGATGGAAGACGTTCGATATTTTCTCTGTGCAATATCTGTTTTTCGTTCAGATATGTACGACTAAAAAACCCTTTTTTTGTGATGTTTGGTGTCGCATATTTCTATGTGCTCGATATCGATCAGTATGATATCCTCTCCTATTCGCACTATTTTCTCCCAGGGCACGACAAATTCTTCGCCGTGTCCGAACATGCCGCAAAACTTCGCCGGACCCGGTATAATGATCGCCGTGATCTTTCCGCATACCAGATCAAGTGCCAGGTCGAACACATAGCCAAGGCGGCTGCCGTCGCAGATATTGATGACTTCTTTGCAGCGCAATTCGCTAAATCTGCCGTTTTTCACCAACCCTTCGCCCATATCCATCACCCCGCTTTCAGGCATATATTCCGGCGCGCCGTATCAGCTGCGCGCATTTTTGCCTCTCATTATTCTATTACGGTCCCGCATGTCCTATTCCGACGAAATTTGATGCCGCCCGAGCGCATCCGAAGCTCCGCGCCGCAGAAAATGCGTGAAATCAAAACAAAACGGAGCGCATCTTCGGGATGCTGTCTTAGAAAGAACGGAAACACCTCATCCGGCCGGCTGCTCCGCCCTAGCGGCGAGGTCTTTCCCCGTCCGTTTCAAAGAACAAACGTTCTTTGAAACGCAAAAAGAGCGCCTCTTCGGGCGCTCCCTCTGTTGCCGCATATTTCCGGCCGGTTTTCCGGCCTTTTTCTTTTTCGGCTCCTCGCCGTTAATCCCGGATCCACGGAGCGGTTATGTTATCTGCTGCGCTTTTATCAGGTTCGTCGAACCGCTGATACCAACGGGCACGCCCGCCGTCAGCACGATCGTATCTCCATTTTTTACAAACCGGGTGCGCGCCGCCAGGCTTACTCCCTCTTCGAAGGCCTCGTCTGTCGAACTCAGGTGCTTTTGACATACGATCGGAGTTACGCCCCAGGAGATAGACAACTGCCGCCTGACTTTCTCGCTCTCGGTGACAGCTATAATCGGGCAGGCCGGTCTGAACCTCGATATCATCCTCGGCGTGTGGCCTTTGGACGTGATCGTGATGATCGCGCTGGCCCCGAGGTCCATCGCCGTCATGCAGCACGCGTGGCTGACAGCGTCAGCGACGCTCGTTCTTCTTTTTTCAAAACCCAGCCTGCGAAACCTTTTCCAGTAATTGATGGCCTCTTCAGCCGCAAGGATCGTCTTCGTCATAGTCATAACGCTCTCGAGCGGGTATTTTCCGGACGCGGTCTCTCCCGAGAGCATGACGCAGCTCGCGCCGTCAAAAACCGCGTTTGCCACGTCGCTGATCTCCGCTCTCGTCGGCCTCGGGTTCCTTATCATAGAATCGAGCATCTGCGTTGCCACTATTACGGGCTTGCCCGCCATGATGCCCTCCGAGATCATCCTTTTCTGGATCACAGGGACGTCCCATGCCGGAACTTCAACGCCGAGATCCCCTCTCGCCACCATGAGGGCGTCCGAGACCTCGATGATCTCGTCAAGATTTTTTACTCCCTCGCTGTTTTCGATCTTGGCTATGACTTTAATGTCTTCGCCCCCGTACTTACTCAGCACGTTTTTTACGGCGAGAACGTCCTCCCTGCTCCTGATAAACGACGCCGCTATATAATCCATGTCGTTCTCGACGGCAAAGCGGATATCCTTCTCGTCCTCCTTTGACAGCTCGGAAAACCTGATGTTCACCCCGGGAATATTCACGCTCTTGTGGTTTGTGATAACGCCGCCGTTTTCAACGGTACAGATGATGTCCCTTTCCCTGATCTCGCAGGCACTGAGCTCGACCAGCCCGTCATCGATCAGGATCCTGTCTCCCGGGTGGAGCTCGTTGTGAAGATTCTTGTAGGTCACGGAGACTCTGTGCCCGTCACCTTCGGCTTCGTCCGTCGTCAGAACGAACGTCTCCCCCCTGACCAGCTCGGCGAGCCCCGTTCTGAACGTCTTTATCCTGATCTCCGGGCCCTTCGTATCGAGGATCGTAGCGACACTCAGCCCCAGCTCATCCCTCACCTCTTTAAACTGATCGAGCATCGCTTTGTGTGATTCATGTGTACCGTGGGAGAAATTCACCCTTACGGCGTTGACCCCGGCAAGAAGCAGCTTTCCGAGCAATGCCCTGTCGTTTACCGCAGGTCCGAGCGTGCAGATGATTTTTGTTTTTTTCAAAGACGCTTCCGCTCCGAAATCGTTCGATCCTAACACTTATTACCCCCCTCACCGCGGCATGCCGCAGTTTTTCCTCATTCGATACCGGGATTTTCCCGGAAAGTGTGCCGCACTGCGCGGCTCAGCTCTTGACAAGTGCCTGAAGCACCGTGTTCGCGATACTTCCCGCCACTTCGCTTCCGGAGCCGCTGTGCTCCGATATCACGACGAAAGCGTACGGGTTATTCGGGTCGTCGAGGAAACCGGCGAACCACGCGTGCGGATTCGCCCCCGAACCGACCTCCGCCGTACCGGATTTCGCGCAGATTTTCAGGCCGGGAAAGTTTGAAGAGCCATAGCTCTGCGTTACGTTGTTCGCCATCATCTCTTTCAAAAGGCCGGCAGTCACAGGCGATATCAACTGCTCTCCTTTTTTGCCTTCCATCCCCGCTATCAGGGACGGGAGCCTTTGCTCGCCGCCGTTTGCGATCGCTCCCATGAAAGTCATCAACGTGCACGGGTTGACAAGATTCGTGTACTGCCCGATGCCCGCCCACGCCAGGTCGCCGGTGTTCGCTCCGTTAAGATCGAAATTACCCGACGAGGTTTTCAGCCCCTGAAAGCCGATCCCCCCGCAAACGCCCGTATCCTCCACGAAATCACCAAGAATGTCGCTGCCGAGCTGAACTGCGATCTCGGCGAACGCGGCGTTGCAGCTCTTCGCGAGCGCAGTTTTGAAACCGATCTCCCCGTGAACATTGTTGCATACGATCTTCTGGCCGCTGAGGGTCAGCGAGCCCCGGCATACGAACTTCTGCGTGAAGATGTCGTCTATCGTGTCTATAGCGCAGGCCGCCGTAACTAGTTTGAAAACGGAGCCCGGCACATATGCCGACGAAAGGAATCTGTTTACGTATACTCCCTCGTAACCGACCTCGGACTCGGACAGGTCGGGAGGGCTGTACGGGTCATACGTGGGGGAACTGACCATACAGAGTATCTCCCCCGTCTTGTAGTTGTACACTCCGACGGTGCCGGCCGCCCCTTTAAGAGCGCTCAGCGCGATCTTGCAGAGCCCGGCGTCAAGGGACAGCGTCAGGGAATCGGCGCGTGAGGAGACTCCGGAGAACGGATTATACCCCGTAAGCTCTTCCGAGAACACCTTCAGGGCAGGCGAAAATATATATCCGTCCAGATCTCCTATGGTATGAAGAGTGCTCATACGGATCCCCGGGTCATCGCTGTAGGCTCTCTTGCCGTCCGCGGCAGTAAGCAGGGGAAGCCCGTTTCTGTCGTAGACGTCGACCGTACTCGACTGCACGGCGCCGGACAGATGACTGTTCGCGTAATAGGTCGCCCATGACTTGCCTTCCGTAACATACATAAAGACAAAGTAACCGAGCCCAATCGTCAGAACGGCAGCCAGGATCACGGCTGCGGCGGAACGGCGCGCAACTTTCTTCATATATCCCCGCTGCCCCCCTGTTTAGCCGCAAAGCTGGCGAACGGCCTTGTGTCGGCGGCCTTGACGTAGGCCAACAGCCCCCAGCTGGCTATCATACTTGAACCCCCGTTTGAAACGAACGGAAACGTCACGCCGGTCATCGGCAATATATCTGTCGAACCGAAAACGTTGAGCATCGTCTGGAAGCAGAACATGCTCATCGCAGCGCATGCCGCGATAACAAAGAATGACGAACGGCCGTTTTGTGCGCATCGCGCCGTGAACATCGCAAGGCACGCGATCGACACCACCGCCATTACCGCGATCAGCAGCCCCCACTCCTCGCAGAGCATACCGAACACGAGGTCGGTGTCCGCCGCGAAGACGTTTGCAAGCCTCCCTCTGCCGGCGCCGAGGCCGAAAAACCCGCCGCTGGCCGCATACATCAGAGTACGTGTCTGCTGGTAGCCCGACGTGTCCGCGTACTCCCATATGTGCCGCCAGGTTTGAAACCGTACGGCTATGTACGGCTTAAAGCGCAGAAGCAGCGCCACCGCGAAAGCCGCCGCTGCGCAGATCAGGACGATGGTGGCGAAACTGCCCGAGCGCATATAGGCTATCACGAGGAACGCCACAAAGAAGATCGCCGCCGTGCCGAAATCTCCTATAACAGCCAGAGCTCCGACGCACAGGGCCGTAAAAATAATAAAGGTAAACAGGTTCCGTTTAGTCACAAGCTTGTCAAGTGTGGACGCTCCGAAGAAAATAAACGCGATCTTGACAAATTCCGACGGCTGCACGGTAATAAAACCGAGATCTATCCAGTTCTTGGAGCCGTATTCCGTAAACCCGAGCGCAATATTCACCGCAAAAAGCGCAAGAGCAATGACGCACATCAGCCAGCGCGTCTTTCTGGCCCGGTTGAGGTTGCGTAAGAACCAGCCCAGAGTAATGAAAACCGCAAGACCCATAACCGCGGCGACCATTTGCTTCAGCAGAGCAGAGGGCGACGATGAGGCCGTGCACGCAAACCCGAGGGTCACAAGAAAAAACGCGATGATCTCAACCTCGAAGCCGGTGCGGTCGAACAACCTGATCAGAAAATAATAGACCCACATCGTGGCCGCGAGGATACAGAACACGAGAAGGATCATCACGCTCCTGTCCTCACCGGCCGCCAGAAGGAGCTGTACCGCCGTCATTATCTGAAAAACGGTGAGCAAAAAGAAGCTGAGGGCGGGGTTCGCGTAGACGATCTGAGGTCTTGAGGCCATCTCAAGCCTTTCGGCCTGCGATATCGGAATAAGCTGCATCTCCACGTCTGCGAGCGCGAACACGTCGCCGTAACGCAGAGGCACCGTCTTATCGATCCTGCGGCCTCCAGCGTAAACTCCCGATTTCGAATTGGTGTCGCTGAGCAGCCAGCCGCCCGATTCGGAGCGGGTCAGAACGGCGTGAGAGCGCGATACAGAAGAATAATCGACCCGCAGGTCGGCGCTCGAGGCCCTTCCTATCGTATTCTCCCAGTGTCTTACCGGGATCCTCTGTCCGTCCGGCAGGAGAAGATACGCCCATATCTCCGGCTCCCGAAGCGGCTTTATCAATGAGGCAAAGCATCGCAGCAATATAGCGGCCGCAAGAACGGGCAGCGCGTACCGGGCGACAGTCGAATATACGTCAGCGAGAAAAACTGCAAATATGTCCATGTTCGCTCCCTTTTGGTGAAGCCGCCGGTCATTTATCCAGCCCGAGCTGTTTGAGATAGCTGGAGATCTTCTCAACAGATTCCTGGCTGATAATGTGCTCTATCGCGCACGCATCGGCATATGCCACCGACGGCCGGACGCCGAGCACTTTCGTAAACAGATTCTCAATCGCGTTGTGGCGCAGCGATATCATTTCAGCTAGGCGGAGCCCCTGATCAGTCAGATGTATCCTGCTGTACGGGCTGCTCTCGACCATACCGTGCCTGGCAAGGACGGTCATGGCGTCGCTCACGCTCGCCTTTGATACGTTGAGACGCGCCGCAATGTCACTGACACGCGCGCCCAGCTCGCCCTCGGAGCATTCATAGACGGTTTCAAGATACCCCTGCATCGGGACCGACAGTTCATCCAACACGATCACTTCCTTCACCGGCCCGAAATGTCATTATATTCTATATATTTTACATGAGTCGGCGCGATTAGTCAATCATCGGGGGATCGGCTCACCCCGGTGTACGAGCAAAGCCCGCGTTCCGTAACGGACGCGGGCTTTGTGGGTTCACACTGTCAGTCCTCGTACTGCGTTTTTGAGCCGTCGCGGTCTTTCCACGGCGAGTCGTGCGTCCCGTCGAGGTTCATCACCATGAAGGCATACGGCTTGTCTACCCAGCGGGTTATCTGCGGCAGGTGCGAAAAGCCCTTGGGCTGGATATAGACCGTGGGCACGGTGCAGGCATACCGCTCGTCCTCTTCGCCCATGGCAATCTCTATGCAGGCGCCGATATTGAACGGGTCATCGGGGTCAAGACCGGTATGGATGAGTATCTCCTCCTGAGGATGGCTGTGGCTCTCGCCTCCGCGGTGCCATACGCCCTCCTTGGAGTAGTGCCCGAACAGGAAGTTCAGATTGAAGTTCTGCAGCTCGTCGCCGTACAGCCAGACCATGTTGTCCGCGTTGCCGGGTCCCAGCTCACCGTGGTTCCTCGGGTGCATGACGCCGCGTTCGTCGACAAAGTTCACGTAGCCCATGCCGCTGCCGTCCTGGCTCTTGTCGGCGCCGCCGCTGTGCAGGGGACGGCCTGTCTTCGGGTCTACTCCCCAGGCGAATATGCGGGCAAAGCCCTCGTACTTCCTGCCGGGGACGGGCTCTTTCAGCTGCTCGGGGGGGATGTGCATGAAGGTATACTCGGGATCGAGCGACATCACAAAGTGCGCGAAGGGGCGGTCGACTTTCTTGACCCTTACCGGGCCGTACGGGGTGCCCTTCGGAATGCACACTGCCTGTGATTTATCGAAGCTGTAGGTCTCCCTCTCTTCGCCGATGTCGACTTCGATCTGAGCGCCGAGGTCCAGGATGTCGTCGGTATTCAATGAAACAAACACGAGAACCGTATCGAAAGAATGCACGAGCTGGCCGCCGTCAACCGGCATGAATTGGGTCGGCTCCTTGACAAACGTGAACGAGAAGCAGCCGCCGAAGCCCTCCATGTCCTTCTTGCCTTCCATCCAGAAGAGCGGGAATGGATACAATCCTTCCGGTGCCTCACGCCAGATCAGCGGTTTCACCAGATGTTGATGGATACGGGATTTCTGTGCCATTGTCTTCCTCCTTTGCATAACTGTAGCTTGATTCTCATATTATTATAGGATGCCCGTAATTAAAAAGCAATATTGTCTTTTTCCGGTCCATTGCAGGATCATTTATGACGATTGCGGGTGCTTTCGGTACAAAAAAGATAGCATTCCGCATAAAATTAATGTAAAATTATTCAAAAGGGCGGGTTAAAACCGCGATTTGCGGTCCGACCGCCCCGGAAGCCCTCCTTGCAGTGCCGATTCTCTTATGATATACTTGATGGGCGCATTTCGCTTTGCGGCAAGGAGGAGACCATGCACATCGGCAGTATAAAAATCGATTCGCTGCTGGCCCTTGCCCCGATGGCGGGAGTTTCCGACATCGCTTTTCGCATGGCCTGCCGCCGGCAGGGCGCCGGTCTGACCTATTCCGAAATGGTCAGCTCGCAGGCTCTGTGCTATCAGGACAGCCGTACCCTGGACCTCCTCAAACGCAGCGGCGACGATCATCCTTTTGCCGTGCAGATCTTCGGACATGACCCCGAAATCATGGCTAAGGCTGCGAAAAAAGCGTACGATTTGACCGGGGCCGAAATAATCGATATCAATATGGGTTGTCCCACACCGAAAATCGTTTCCAACGGGGACGGGGCCGCGCTCATGCGCACGCCCGAACTGGCGGCGCGCATCGTCGGAGCCGTCGTCGGGGCCGTACCGGTGCCGGTCACGGTCAAATTGCGAAAAGGCTGGGATAAGGGGAGCGTCAACGTTCTTGAGCTGGCAAAAACAGCTCAGGATAACGGCGCCGCTGCCGTTTGCGTCCACGGGCGCACGGCCAGACAGTTTTACTCCGCCGCGGCAGACTGGGATATTATCGCGGAGGTCAAGAGATCTCTGAGCATACCCGTGATCGCGAACGGGGATATCTACGACAGCACGACCGCGCTCAGGGCGCTCAGTGTCACGGGAGCGGACATGCTTATGATAGGCAGAGGCTCCTTCGGTTATCCGTGGGTATTCAGGGAATGTCTATGTGCTCTGCTGGGAAAGGATGTACCTCCCGCGCCGACGATAGAAGAGCGCTGCGACACAGCCGTCCGTCAGTTCGAGGAGGCGGCGGCCGCCAAAGGCGAGCGCACGGCCGTACTCGAAGCCCGCAAGCACTACGCCTGGTACCTGAAAGGAATCCCGTACTCGGGTTACTACAAAGAAAAGACTACGAAGCTCACGACTCTTGATGACATTTACAGCATCACCAAGTTGATAAAACGGGATCTGGGGTGAGGGGATTGAGCGCAGAACTGGTAAAACGTGCCCAGCACGGGGACGAATCAGCTTTCGAGGAACTTGTCAGACTACACCAGAAAAAAGTATATAATCTGGCTTTGCGGATAGTCGGGAACCCCCAGGACGCAATGGACGTTTCCCAGGAGGCGTTTTTGCGCGCTTTCCTCGGTCTCAGCGGTTTTCGCGGCGAGAGCAGCTTCGGTACGTGGCTATACAGGCTCACGGTACATACCTGCGGAGATTTTTTAAGGAAAGAGAAAAAGCACAGCAATAACGTCGTACCGCTGTATACGGAGGACGACGACGGAAAAGAGATGACTGTTGATGTCCCCGATATGCGCTATTCCCCCGAGACCGCGTACGAGCGCGAAGAGCTCGCCGCCGCTCTGAACGAAGCTCTCGCGGGGATGCCGGAGGAGTATC
This sequence comes from Clostridiales bacterium, assembly GCA_012719235.1. Classification (GTDB taxonomy): domain Bacteria; phylum Bacillota; class Clostridia; order Oscillospirales; family Oscillospiraceae; genus JAAYAR01. The sequence goes on along the minus strand of JAAYAR010000066.1, from coordinate 5,407 downwards.
GCACCGTCATCGTAATGCGCGAGACAGGCGGACTGTCATATGATGAAATTGGCAGCGAACTGAATCTTAAGCCGGGCACCGTAAAATCGCGCATTTTCCGCGCCAGGGAATACCTTCGCAAAGTTTTGACTGAAAGCGGGAACTTTTTCCCCGGTGAACCGTCAAATCTGAGTGTAAGGAGGTGAGCGGAATGATCGGCTGCACAGAATATCTTGAAATGATGAACGCGTTTATGGACGGCGAACTGGACGAGGAGAGCCGTGCCGAACTTTCCGAGCACCTGAGATACTGTCCCGGATGTTTTAACGCATCTTTGGCATATAAGTCGATCAACGAAGCAATAGCGGACGGTGAAACCGAACCTCCCGATGCGCTCCTGCCCTCTGTCATGAACAGGATCTCCGCGCATAAAAAACGCCTGGCTGTTCGTCCGCTGAAGACGATCGGAGCGCTCGCAGCCGTTATTGTTTTTGTGATAGTCACCGCTATCGCCGCCCCGCAGCTGCTGAACCGCAAGAAAGGTACTGCCGATTCGTCCGCAGCGCCCGATATGTTGTTTTCAGCCATGGACTCCAGCATCAAGCAGGCCGAAAGCGCACCGGAGGCCCCACAGGTTGAAATGGATGGCGGCGGATCCTCGGTCGAGGGCGCTCTCTCAGGTGAACAGGACGACAGCAGCGCATTGACGGCAGGCGAGAATATTGAAACGGGCAGTGAGGGATCCCCGCGTGATCCCGGTCAGGCCGCGGCCCCGGGGAGCAAAAACGACAGCTCGCCCGTTGAGATCAACGGCTACACCTGTTCCGCGATAATCGTTCTCGATCCCGAAGTCTCTCCTCCGGACGTTTTCGACCAGTACACTTATTATTCCTGGCAGGAGTCGCACAGCCTTTACCTGATCATCTCGGGTGACCTGTATGACGAGCTTATCGACAGCCTGGATAATCTGAAAATCGATTACAACCTGGAGCTTTACTCGGAGATAACGAGCGACGGCTGGATACTGCTGATAACCTCGGCACAGTAAAAGCCGGAATAACAACAGACAATCACGCCGCGGGCACCGTACCGGTGCCCGCGGCGGTATGTTCTCCGAAACAGCTGCCGCGCCGGGCGCTATGCGTTTGCCTTTGCGCGCATGCGCCGCCCGTGATCAAGGATCCTTTTTCTTATACGCAGGTTTTTGGGCGTGACCTCAAGCAGCTCGTCGTCCGCCAGGAACTCAAGGCACTGCTCCAGGCTCATTATCCTCGGGGGTATGAGGCGCAGAGCCTCGTCGCTGCCGGAGGCGCGCATATTCGTGAGCTGCTTCTTTTTGCACACGTTCACGGTAATATCCTCTCCCCGCGAACTCACGCCCACTACCATGCCCGCGTATACCGGCGTGCCCGGCCCGATAAACAGCTGGCCCCTCTCCTGCGCGTTATACAGGCCGTATGTCACGGCTTCGCCCGTTTCAAAAGCGATCAGTGAGCCCGACTGGCGGCGGACGATCTCACCGCTCACGGGGAAGTACCCGTCAAAAACCGAGCTCATGACCCCTCTGCCGCGCGTATCCGTAAGGAAGTCGTTCCTGTAACCGAACAGCCCCCGCGACGGGATCCTGAATTCGAGCCTCATACGGCTCCCGGCGCTGTTGATAGAAATGAGCTCCCCCCTGCGGGCGCCCATTTTCTCGAGGACCGCTCCGACGCACCCCTCCGGCACGTCCGCGACCATTCTCTCCACAGGTTCGCAGCGCTTTCCGTCAATATCCTTGTAGAGCACCCTCGGGGTCGATACCTGAAACTCATACCCCTCCCTGCGCATCGTCTCAATGAGGATGGCCAGGTGCATCTCTCCCCTTCCCGCCACGTTATACGAATCGGTCTGCTCAAGCTCTGTAACCCGCAAAGCGAGGTCCTTAAGCAGCTCACGCATAAGCCTGTCGCGAAGATTCCGGCTGGTCACATATTTTCCGTCCTGCCCGGCAAACGGACTGTCGTTGACCGAGAACGTCATCTCAAGCGTCGGTTCGGAGATATGCATAAAAGGTAGCGGTTCGGGCGCGTCCACGGCGCATATCGTATTACCGATCTCTATGCCTTCAATGCCGGAAAGTGCGGCGATGCTGCCGGCGGAGGATTCGGGTACCGTTACGCGCTCAAGGCCTTCGAATTCATAGAGACTCACGACCTTGAACCGCCTGGGCTGCGCTTCCCGGTCGCGCCAGTCGCAAACGACCACTTCCTGTCCCTGCCTGATCGTGCCGCGCTCAATGCGGCCTATTGCAATGCGGCCGACATAATCATTGTAATCTATCGCGGATACAAGCATCTGGAGCGGCTCCTCAACGGGCGCTTCCGGCGCGTTTATATATCCCACGATGGTTTCAAACAAAGGAGTGAGGTCCTCCCCCTCCTTCTCGGGCGAATAGGACGCCGTGCCGCGCCGGGCCGAGCAGAACAGCATAGGGGAGTCAAGCTGCTCGTCGGTGGCGTTCAGATCAAGAAGGAGTTCAAGTATCTCTTCTACGACTTCGTTTGAGCGCGCGTCCGGCCTGTCGACTTTGTTGACGACTACTATGACTCTGTGGCCGAGCGACAGAGCCTTCTCAAGCACAAACCTGGTCTGAGGCATCGGCCCTTCGGCGGCGTCCACGAGGAGCAGAACGCCGTTTACCATCTTCAGGATGCGCTCCACCTCGCCGCCGAAATCGGCATGGCCCGGCGTGTCTATGATATTTATCTTTATGTCATGCCAGCGTACCGACGTGTTCTTGGCAAGGATCGTTATACCCCGCTCGCGCTCCAGTTCCCCCGAGTCCATTACGCGCTCCACGACGGCCTGATTGGCTCGGAATACGCCGCTCTGGCGCAGCATCTGATCTACAAGCGTCGTTTTGCCGTGGTCAACGTGCGCGATAATCGCTATATTTCTGAGTTTTTCGTTCTTCACGCGAGAATTCTCCTCTGTTTCGATGGATCGAATGCGATCGATTTCCGCCGGACTGCCGCCCCGGTTTACGGCATCACGAAATTATATGACTTGACGGCTGTTAATGCAAGACTTTTAGAAAATAAACCCCGTGCCGGGCGGCACGGCAACGGTCATCGGCCCGAAAGCCGGGCACTTGACAAATACCCTCCGGTACTGTAAAATCAGCGGGCGGCGGAACGTTTATTCCGCTCCGGCCCCCGAAAATCAGATATGCGCCCGTAGCTCAGCAGGATAGAGCATCCGCCTCCTAAGGTCACGAGCCACCTTCCACCTCATCGTTTTCGGTGAATGGTCGAGAGACAGATTCTGCCATGTGTTATAGTATAGCAAACTCTACACATCCTCTGCTAATTTCCGTGGAAGGTAATTTTCTCAGCAAGCTCAGCGAATTGTGCTTATTTGACGCAGAAATTCGTCGCGCCGCTCAGAAAAAAACGACTGTCGAGCGCTGTCTATATGAATTGCATGATACGCCGATAATCTCCGAAACTCGCTTGAATACAGGGTTTTCCCTGCTTCAATAAAAGAAAAAATCACGACATGCGCCTGTAGCTCAGCAGGATAGAGCGCGAGCCTCCTAAGCCCGAGGCCTCCGGTTCGAATCCGGACAGGCGTGCCAGAAAAAGTGCCGAAAATCAATGATTTGCGGCACTTTTTCTATCCTCTTATAGTTTTACTAAAAAAGCTTTGGCTGCCGCATTTAAGAGGTTGTCCGACTTTTTGCTTTGCGAAAAGGCCGATCGTTTTGCTAATTTGATTAGCACGATTTTCCGAATTTGCTAATCAAAAACCCCCTCCTGCTAATCGCGCCCAAAACCGATCTTCAGAACAGTCTGCTAATTGAAGGTGGAAGGTTCAATACATTGTCCAGTCAAATACAGGTTCTTTTACATAGCCGTCTCCAATCGGAGGCGGCTAAATCTATATGAAGGGAGGAAACCATATGAGCAACTGCAAAGTGATCGCCATCACAAATCAGGACGAGCAGTGCGCGTAATCCATTATTTCTTTTAAGTCATCATTAATATTCATATAATTCCCCTTTAGACAGGCAACACTACTTGGTAAATCATAAACATACTGCGCAATTAACCTTAGTAGCATGTCTTCATTTGCTCGGCATTAGATTCCGATAACTTTGAATATACGTGTTATACTCCCTTTTTTGTGTTGAAAAAATGGCATCGTAATAAGTGTGTACCATAAAGGACAGACTCCGCTCGAAATGAAACCTATCTGTTCCCTCATCTGCACCTTTATCATAGATCTCTTGGCGCGATTTATCTTCATTTATGCTGCCATTTGAAACTTCCCACCAAACGTGAACTTTTTCAATTGGTTCAATTATTCCGCCACTCGTTTTTGTTGCAAAATACAGTTCTCCACCGACAGCTAAACGGCTACCATTGACAACGGGTTTTATAGAATCACCCAATTTATATCTACACTCAATTTGCATATCAAAAGCATTTGAAGCAGTGCGCCATTCGTAAAACCTGGATGGGATTACCGTGTAATTTCCATATTTATCAATGTAACCAAGCAAGTGTCCGCAATTGTGCGTTGTGTAAACCTGATTGTTATTGTTCTTTTCATAATAGATTTTCATTGCATCCTTATTTGGATGGTGATAGGTGTCGTAATTTCCACAAGAGATTAATGGGATATCTGGTAATATATAATCAATGGAGTCCAGATAAGTTGAGTCTGGATTCTTTTCTACATCAATTGTGTCATTTTCCTCATCTGTAAAAAAAGAACGAGAACCATGATGACTTGCAATAAGGATTTCACTTTTAACATTATCATTATAATTCGGAATAATTTTTTCCTTCCAGCTTTTATAATCGGAATCGCCAGTAAGCAACATGGAAGTTCCACCAAGCTTCATCTGCCGGAATCCGCGCCAGACGGCTTCATTTTTGGAGTCAGCCTTTCTGTTGGACGGCGCGGTATCGGTCACATGGACAAAGGGCTATTCCGAGCTGCGCTGGACGGTCTCCGACATGACGGAGGCGGACGCCGAGCGTCAAACTCCGGCTGCCAACACCGAAAACTATGACCTATCGCTGTATCCCGTTCCCCGCGCGGAATCCGTACCGGATTACAGGCGTGAGACGGTAAACGACCCGGTGTTTCTCAGCTACGAGCTGACGCAGGAGGTCGTGAATATGCGCGCCGATTACAGCAACGAGCCAGGCGACGAAGGGGTAAGACTGCGCTTCGGCGTTCACTACAGCGATAACGAGATGCTGGTCGAAATAAGCTCCAAGGGCGTCTCGCCGGAATGGATATACGAGAAGCTTATGGAGCTGGGAGATTAAAGCGTTAGCTTTTGTTTTCTACTGTCACTCAAATTGGTATTCTCCGGCATCGGCGCAAAAAAGGTCGGTCATCCGCCCTCAGTGGGCGTGGATGACCAGCCTTG
>JAAYAR010000065.1 GCA_012719235.1 Clostridiales bacterium | reverse complement strand
TATTCCTGAGCTTTTTCGAGGAAATCGATGGCGAAGTCAACATCAAATCCCCCCGGCGTTCTTTCCGAGCCGCTGAGCCGGATCTGGAGCATGGTGTCATCCCCCACATACTCCCTTATCCTCTTCAAAGCCATGAGGGGAAATCTCATTCTGTTTTCCGGGCTGCCGCCGTATTCGTCGGTACGTTTGTTTGTGAGCGGGGAAAAAAACTGAGAGAACAGCCAATTGTGGCCCATGTGGATGATGAAAGCGTCAAAACCTGCCTCTTTCCAAAAATCGATGGAATGACAAAAGGCTTCGATCACCTCATTCATATCGGTTTCAGTCATCGCGGTAACTTCTACGCCGTCTTCTCTGACATAAGACACCGGCCCGATGGCTCCCCTCACGTTGTAGGGAGGATTTGCTTTCGCCCCGTCGTGGCAGAGTTCGATAGCCGCAATGGAACCGTGCTCCCTTATAGCCTGTACCATCTCGGCGTATATGGGCATCTTTTCACGGGACATCTCAAAATGCCTTGTGTGGGCGCCCCGGTCGTCGACCGTTACCTCACCCAATGCTACCTGACATGCACCGCCCCTGGCTTTGTGCTCAAGATAAGATATGTAATACTCTGTCGGGGTGCCGTTGACCGTCTGGTAGATCATATTTGGCGCCGAAAATATTCTGTTTTTAAAGATCTTATTCTTGACCCTCAGCGGTTTGAACAAATTCGGATAGAGTTGTTTGTACATGTCGCAGACCCCTCATCGTGAAAAACTGGCAATTACGGATATATCTTGATTTATATACTATAAGATACTACCATAAAAATAAAGTGATTAAATAATTATAATTCTTTTGATCGATTTTGCGAAGAAAGCGGGAATAAAATGGCGGAAAGTTTTGAGATCAGACAGCTCAATATGATCCCTTTCAGCAGGCGTCTCTCCAGGTTTATGCTGTATGAAGAAAAAAAGGAAGATGGGTTGTTCCCGGCCGGACTGTACCTGCACCTCACTGCGGATATGTACAAGCCGGGAGGTGTTTTCGTCCCCGGCAGGAAACGGGGCATCATTCATCTGTCGCCGATCCGGGATGGAAAGGAGCTCCCGTACAAGTTAAAAGCCACTCCCTCAATGCTGACAATGGAGACTGAGAAAGGGAACATAGAGTTCACCATAGACCGTCCCGAAATACTCAGGATCCGCAGCTGCGGTGTAGGTCTCCGGGCCTTTTCACCGCTCTTTCGCATGGAGGTACCCTTGAGAATGAATGACGGTTCACTGGAGCTGTTTTATTCGAACCTGGGAAATGTGCTGATCAGGGCCATCGAGGGCGCCGCCGATTTCAACACCGTATGGCGTCTTAAGGATTGGCGGGCCGACGATGTGATTTGTGATCTGACGCCGTCACAAAACGGGATCATGGAGGCGGCGATCCACGAGTTTGCCGCGACTGAGGCTCCCCTTGAAAAATACCGCCCCTTTGACCTGTGCGAAAAGGAGGCGGCGGATGATTTTTCATTATGGCAGAAGAAATACAAGGAGCCGTGCGGCGACCGGGAACTCTTTGATATGGCGACGTATATCACATGGATCTGTATGCAGCGCCCCAGAGTTGATGCGCCGTACAGACTTCTCAGGGGCAATATGATGTACAACAACCGCTTTGGCATCGACTATGTGAACCTGTTTGAGCAGCCGCTCCTGGCGATGGCTTTCGAAGACAGGAATGCGAAGGCGGAGTTGATAGGGAACGTCCTCGATCTCATGTCGCCCGACGGGATGCTTCCCGCTTTCACAAATAATAAAGAACCTCAGTACGGATATGCCGCCCCGCCTGTGATCGCCATCGCGGCAAAAGAGACAGCGGGTGAACTTCAGGGCCCTGCTCTGTCAAAGCTGAAAAAACTTGCCTTCTGGTGGCTCGAATGGAGAGATCCGGATCATGACGGCACTGTCTCGTATGCCTACGCAAAGGAGACCGGTTTTGACGCGGGGCTGACCATCAGGGACGGGCTTGCCGTCAAGAGCCCCGATCTGCTCACATACATGTGCGTTCTTTCAGAACTCCTGTCGGAAACGGACGCCGATAGCGGAGCGTACTGGAAAGAGATCTCCAGGGGGATGCTCGGAAAGCTCACCGATACTCTTTGGGACGGTGAAGAATTTGTCTGCAGGAGATCAAAGACATATGAGAAGGTCATGGGAACGGATTTTCTGGGTTACATACCGGTTTTACTGGGCAGCAAGCTCCCTGGGGATATAGCACGTAAGCTCACAGACGCAGTTTCGGCAAAAAAAGCCTGGGAGCGGAAAGATCAGGTTCCCCTCGCGGCTTATCTCGTCAAAGGTTTTCTTGAGCTGTCCCAAAAAGAGAGGGCGGAAGCTGCCGGAAAATGGTTTATCGGTTTTGTGAAAGAGCACGGGTTTGTCAATAAAATCGGGGCGGTGATGTATTCGTCGTGGAGTGCCTCGGCGTATCTGTACATCACGGCTGCACTGGGAATATAGGGAGGCAGTTTGATGTTCGGACACAATCAACCCTTCGATCTTCAGAGGATGCCCTGGGGCAGAAAAATGTCAATGTTCATTGTTTATGAGGATTTTTATAATCACGACCTGTATTTGTCCCACGTCCGCACGGGCATTCTCCAATCGGAGAGGAAAAATCTTTTCAGAATGCAGCCCGTAACAGGCGGCGAGATTTTGGAGTATACCTACTTTGCCGATGAAAAGCATTTGCGTATGGACACCGGCAAAGGTTCTGTAGAACTCTGTCTTGATGAGCTTGACCAGGTACGGATCAGAGGGCGGGGTGTCGGCCTCCGGTTGACCTGCCCGATGCCGGGCGACAAGTGCGAAGGGCTCTTTGATAAGAGGGACGGCAGTATCGAGATATCCTTCGGCATAGCGGGGAAATCCCTCTGGCTGCCACTACAGGGGGAAATGGACCGGAAAATCTCTTATGACAACGAGGGCAGCGTTTCCGAGATCGTTATCGAGTTTGACCCCGATGACGGGGGAGCTTTCGAGGCTGCCGCCCACGAATACATTCTCAACAGGAAGCGGGATGCGTATTACCGCCCCTTCGATGAGATCATGCAGGATTCGGCGGAGAGCTTCAAAAATTTCAAGAACTGCTACATGCCCCCGGTCCCCGGCTACGAGGACACAACAAACTATGCCCAGTACGTGGTGTGGACCCACATGCAGGGGCGCGACGGGCAAAACGGCGCATTTAAACAGCCCCTTGTCTATATGCACAGGCAGTGGTTCGCGATGGCTTTTTCATGGCAGCAGAGCTTCAACGCCATGGCCATGCTTAACGACACCGGGGAGGCGTGGAGACTTCTGACTTCCCTCATAGATTATCAGCTGGACTCCGGTATGTTCCCCGGCCAAATATCCACATTTGATGTTAAGACAAGCGTCCCGCAGGCCGCCATGCAGGGATTTGCCTTTTCCCACATCCTGGAGAATGCGGGGGACGGATTCCTGACACCGGAGCGGTGTGAAAAGGCGTATGAACCCTTCTGCAAATGGACAAGATTCTGGATCGAATATCACGGGACAGGAGAGCCCGACCATCTGCAATATCTCAATCTCTACGAGTCCGGTTGGGACGACGGGACCGTGTTTATCAATGGGATACCCTGCCAGGCTCCCGATGTCTACGCCCTTGTGTCGCTTCAGTGCGAGATGTGCGGCAAGATGGCCGGGGTCCTGGGCAAAACCGAGGAAGCCAGGGCTTGGAACGACCGGGCAAAGCGTTTTGTCGACGTTCTCGTGAAAGACTATTGGGACGGAGAGACTTTCGTCCCCGTGGTCACCCCGACAAAGGAGAAGGTTGCAAACAGGAGCCTCGTGTCCTACCTCCCTATCATTCTGGGAAAACGGCTGCCTGAACATATTGTAGACAAGATAGCCCGGACTTTGATAGCGGAAGGGGAGTATCTGACGGACATCGGGTTGACCGCCGAGAGCCTGAAGAGCCCCCACGTCAGTTTTTCCCGTGTTTTCTACGTCATGGGAAAGGTTCTGTCTCCGGCCAACATGTTTATCACGGTTGGCCTTAAACGGGCGGGAAAAGATAAGGAGGCCAGGGAGATCGCCCGCCGCTGGTGCGATAAAATAAAAAAAAGCGGATTTTTGCTGGGCTTCGCGCCGCTTCCCACAGAGGTCAACGGCGAACCTTATATCGACCCGAATGTACCCAATGCAGGTGATACCTGGTCCTGGACATCATGGTCGGCTGCGTGCTTCCTGACGGTTTCCCACTATGTGCTGAACACTTGAGCAATAATCAACGGGCTGACTGTGGCTCCGGGAATCAAATTGCCGAATAAAGTACTATCTCCCAGTCATTATTATAATCCGAGGTCAGATCAAAAACGTGCTGCAGCAAAACGAAAATTGCTGCAGCACATTTTTGTGCCCTTTCGGGGATCCGGGCATATGTCACTAATAAGTAAGCGCGGCGATCGTTTTATACAGGAAGCTTGTTACCGCACCCTCATATAACACTCTTCTGGCCCGTATCGGAAGATCTGTAATTATTGCGTCGACCCGTAGATCGCGAACCAAAGACAGATTCCTGCTGTCATTGACAGTCCATACAACAATAGCTTTTCCACTCGTTTTGATATTCTGCACTATTGTTTTCCGGACATATTTCAGCTCGATGCTGAACATATCCACATAATCAATACCCGAAATATTTCCGTATGCAAAGCGCAGGATCAGGCAGGTAACAACGGAATTGCTGAGTTGTTTTACTTCTCTGAGCACCTCGAGGCTGAATGACGCGACAATAACATCCTTCTCCATGCCGGCCTCTTCTATGTCCCGCATCACTCTGAGTACCATGTCATGTTCCTGACCGATTTCACTCTTTATTTCGATCATCAGCGTAATTTCGCCTTTACAAAACTCAAGTGCCTGCCGTAGCGTCGGTATCCGTTCCCCTCTGAACTCCGGTGAAAACCACGAGCCGGCGTCGAAATCGGCAATTTGCGAATATGAAAGCTGTGATACATAGGCATCCACACCGCATGTACGCAGAAACGATCGGTCATGCATCAATATCAACTCTCCGTCTTTCGTCATACGGACATCGATCTCCGCACTGTCGGCTTTTTCCTCGATCGCTGACCGGAGCGCAGCAAGCGTATTCTCCGGCGCCGCAAAAGAATTTCCCCGGTGAGCTATGATTTCCGGTTTCTGCTCGATGGGATCATAGCCGGTCTGCAATCGAAAATTATGAAGGAAATCGTTGTTTAGCAGGATAAAAGCTATAAGTAAACACAGCATTCCCGCAGAGACCACTTGATGGAGCGTGGTTTTTCTCTTTCGCGATGACACATCCGGTGAAACGAGGTTTAAGTCTTCATTCGATTTGTCAGCATATCGGCGCCGCAGGATCATAACGACCACCATATTGACAGATACAAGCGCAACGGTGTAGATGAAGATCAACGCTTTGTTTGCCGTATCCATGACCGTCTGACTCACGGCATAACGTAATCCGATGTTTTGCGTGTAGATTACTACCAATACGGTGATGCTCATCACCACAAGATAAATCAGCGCAAACAACACGAATACGATCACATTAACAAACAGGAACTTGCCGATTGAATCGATATAGTGTCCTTTCATAAGACGGGCGCTGACTGCAAACGACTTTCTTAAAGGGACACCCTCACATGCTGCTAAAGGATATACAAACAGAGTGCGCAAGAATATGAAAGCGAAGATTATCAGCGCGAGGCCGACAGGGAGCGTGAATAACGGTTTATCGGCTATAAAATCCTTGATCTGAACATAACCTATACTTTGTAAAAGTGTAATGAATAAATTCAGATGTATGACAATACCAACAAAAAAAGAGCATATAATAATTACAACGCCGAACGGAGAGAATAAAGCCTTTACTGCACCCCCGCATCTGCCCCGAAGACCGTGAAAAACCCGATTTTCATACCTGATAGCCGCCATAAGAAGTACGATCTCAATAAAAAAACAAAAACCCAGGAGAAGAACGATGAAAATCAAAGTTAACAATATCCAGATATTTTGAAAGACGCTCCCGATATTCGCGTCAGTAAAATATGCATAACCTTGTGATCTCATATTGTAATTCAAAACCATCCGACAGGACGGGAAGATCACATATGTGTATAAGATCAGGGCAGGTATTTCTATTTCCAGCACATATACTAATGTCTTTCTCAGCGAAGCTATAGCTTCGTTAGTGAAACGCAGCATTTTGTCACCACCAATGCCCTGTATCAAAGCTTTGATCTGCTTAATTATATGAGTATCAACAAACAAGCACAAGCATGTATGGCTGCAAAAATACACTTTTATCTGGGATTCAGGCAGAGTTTTGCCGGATCATCCGTTAAATTGAAACCATTGCGGCATGTCTGTGCTTCGGTCAATAATCTGTACTGCCGGATCACAGAATGATCCGTTTTTATGTACCAAAGATCCCGGCTTATATTATTACGTTTTCCGTGTGTATACAGCCGTTATTTAAAAGGATGAGGCAGCTTTGTGACATACCGGTATTATTCCGGGGATACGGCATAAAAAACTGAACCTCGCCCGGGGGGCGAGATTCAGAACGGTTTTATTCTGTTTGTTCGTCTGCCTGACAGGGAACGGATCATATGACTACGAAAATTCTTTCGATCGCGCTGCTGCAGTGTCAGGCTTTCAGGTCCACGCCGCAGGTGACGCAATAATGCTGGCCTGTATAGACGTCTGCGCCGCATTTTTTGCATTTTGAGGCGGGCATTTTTTCGGACAATGCAAGAAGTTCTTCTCGAATCTGCGAGGAATATTTACCGCAGCCTTTGCAGATTTCCTCGCCGGGAGGTATCAGAGTGCCGCATTCGGGACAATACATTATTTCACCTTCCTTTTTTTGTTTTGCGGAGTCCATAAAATGATTATAGAGTATAAAAGCATCCGCGGCAAGAATAAAATGCATGTATTATGCGGAATTTGGAATTATGTCTGATATGTTTCGTCAACATCGTCAGGCCCCGTCCGGGATCGATAAGTCAAAGGATTCTCTTCAACCCAAAAACTCCCCTCCCCTGCAGGGAAGGTCACAAGAGCCCCGCCATTGTCCCGTTTCTCAGCACCAAAGGTACCCGGGCCTGCGCTTTCATCAACTGCATTTCCGTTGATCGGGTCATATGCGGCTGCATCGATCAATCGCGCTTGATCTGTGTTTTGATATTATGTATCAAAACAGACCACAGTATCATCAATGAGGTTTGCCCTTTCTTTCCGGACAAAAGCTCCCCTTTTGCAGTCCTGAGTTTTTATCTTTCAGGCGACTGCTTCAAGGGGAGCTTGCCATTAATTCGGAATGCTGAACATCGGCGGTTTCGGATCGGTCAGATTATCAGCATTAAAGAAATTACCGGGAGTTGACAGATCAAAATACTGCCTGGAATCTTCAGTTATTCCCCAATCGTTCAGAGATCCCGTCTGCTCGAGCATATTGAAAGCCATTCTGAAGAGCGTATTGTGCGCTTCTTCACGATTAAGCAGAAAATCAATAGCTTCTTTCACGCCGCTGTCGCCGATCTGCCGATAAAGATACTGATAAACAACCTTTGCACGCTGTTCGGCAGCGATATCGGATAAAATGTCGGCAGCAAGATCTCCGGTCTCATTGATATACGCAGCGTTAAAGGGATAACCGGATGCGTTTGCGAGCATTGGCGTTAAGCCCGTCAACACAGAGGCCTCCACACTGCCCACTGCCGTATTCCGAGCGTCAGGCTGATGTCCGTTAAGAAGGTTGACTAATGTGGCGACCATTTCCATATGCCCGAGCTCCTCGGATGCAATATCCAGGAACATATCTTTGATTCTGGGGTCTTTAATCCTGAAGCTTTGAGACAGATACTGCATCGCTGCTTTTAGTTCACCCTGAGGACCACCTAACTGTTCCTGCAGCATATTGGCATAATTCGGATTCGGGCCGTCTACTCTCACATCTTTCAGTAGTTGTTTGTCGTGTTTAAACAATAAATCATCTCCTCCTTTGTTTTCAACACATCCGCCAACTAGTATTCTGTGAAAAGCCTGCCCTTATTCGTGATGATAAGTTATGGTTTGTTTCATCCCCCGAGCTGTAGTATTTCAGAGTACTAAAAGGATGTTGGTTCAAAGACCCGAATAAACAGATCCGATCCCGCATACCTCTCACCCCGACACCTTGGATAACACCTTTCGACGCCCTCTCTGAAGCCTTTTTTTACAAACATGCCTTGATAAGCTGCTTTTTTCTTCGGACGTATTCGGCAGCAGGCCCCGATAGATACAGAAAACCCGCCTGATCGTGCATCGTTGTACACTATCAGGCGGGATTTGTGCTGGTGACCCGCCGCAGATTCGAACTGCGGACACCCTGCTTAAAAGGCAGGTGCTCTGCCTGCTGAGCTAGCGGGTCATATGGCAGGGATGGCAGGACTCGAACCTGCGAATGCGGGAGTCAAAGTCCCGTGCCTTACCGCTTGGCGACATCCCTTAATGAGCTTGGGGTGGATGATCGGACTCGAACCGACGGCCTCCAGAGCCACAATCTGGCGCTCTAACCAAGCTGAGCTACACCCACCGCATCTGTGCGCCTGTCGCGCCCGCTCATCGAGGGATCTGGCACGCCAGAAGGGATTCGAACCCCTGGCCTACTGCTTAGAAGTCAGTTGCTCTATCCTGCTGAGCTACTGGCGCGCATAAAAATCAGGCGTCTTGAATGGAGCGGGTGATGAGAATCGAACTCACGTATCCAGCTTGGAAGGCTGGTGTTCTACCATTGAACTACACCCGCGATTCAATCAGCCTGATGATTTTAACACAATGCTTTTGCATATGTCAACAAGAAAAAAAGAAAAGCTGTTTCTGCGGCGCTAACCCGCCCGTAAAAGCTCGAACAACCCGGATACCGCGTCCTTGCGGACCAGATCGGCAAGATTTTTCAGCGAATCGGTTACGAGCCAGCCCGGGGTCCGTTCAAGATCCCATCCACCTCCGAGAGCATAGCGGAAAACTATATTCTGATCATCCCCGACCTCGCCCGAGAGCGTGTCCATACGCTCGATCAAAAATTCGGCCGCCGAGCGGGCCTGCGAAAAAAGTTCCGCTCTGTTCACCTCAAATTGCGTTCCGGCTAAACTGCCGGCCTCTTCAAGCGTGAAAAAG
>JAAYAR010000064.1 GCA_012719235.1 Clostridiales bacterium | reverse complement strand
GACCCCCTCGCGATCTCCGCTTTCATAAGAGGGCTTGCGACGGTCCAGGATCCCGCGGCCCGCCTTGCGGTCACGGCCGCGCAGCTGTTCCCGGGAGCGCGGGTGATAGACCCGTGCGCCGCCCCGGGGGGCAAGTCTTTCGCGGCGGCGATGGATATGAACAATACGGGCGAGATCCTGTCTTTTGATTTTAGCAAGAAGAAGATACCGAGGATCGAACAGGGCGCCCGCAGGCTCGGCATCGATATTATACGCGCCGAGGCCCGCGACGCGAGGGAGTACGACCCGCGGCTCGATTCGACAGCGGACGCCGTCATAGCGGACGTACCGTGTTCCGGGCTGGGCACGATAAGAAAGAAGCCGCAGATCCGCTACAAGACCGAAGAGGAGATATCGGGCCTTCCGGCCACACAGCTGTCGATACTCGAGAACGTGTCGAGGTACGTCAAGCCGGGCGGCGTACTCGTATACAGCACGTGCACGGTCCTGCCGGAGGAGAATGACGGAGTGACCGGATGTTTCCTTGATTCCCACCGCGAATTTACCCCGGAGGATTTCCCCGTAAACGCGCCTGAAGCACAGTCCCTGAACGGAGCCGTCACGCTTTGGCCTCACCGGGACTGTTCCGACGGCTTTTATATAAGGAAGATGAGAAGAAGATGATCGATCAGCGGCCTGACCTGCGCTCCATGGCGCCGGATGAGCTTGAAAAAATTATGGAAGAGCTGGGGCAGCCGAAGTTCAGGGCGGCTCAGCTGTTCAGGTGGCTGTCTCAGGGGGCAAGGACGGAGGAGATGACCGATCTGCCGCTCCAGTTGAGGCAGCAGCTCTCCGGGCGATTCAGGCTCTCGCCGCCGCGGCTGGAGCGAAGGCTCGACTCCGTTGACGGCACCGTAAAGCTGCTGTGGAGGCTTTTTGACGGCGAGAGCGTCGAGACCGTCCTTATGAAATACGATTACGGCAATACAGTGTGCATTTCCACGCAGGTCGGCTGCGCGATGGGGTGCGCTTTCTGCGCGTCGACAAAAGGCGGTTTTGTCCGGGACCTTGAGGCCGGGGAAATGCTCGATCAGGTAATATTCACTTCGAAGGAGACGGGGGCGGAAATAAATCACATAGTGCTCATGGGCATCGGCGAGCCGCTGTCAAACTTTGATAACGTCCTGCGCTTTTTACGGCTCGTCAACGATCCCGGAGGGCGGGGGCTCGGCATGCGCCGGATATCGCTGTCAACATGCGGCATTGTCGAGAGAATTGACAAACTGGCTGATTATAATATACAATTAACTTTATCGGTATCACTGCACAGTGTGGATGAGGACGTCAGAAAAGCACTGATGCCGGTGGCGCGCAGATATGACCTGGAATCACTGCGCCGGGCTTGTGCGCGCTATTTTGATATAACCGGCAGGCGTATTACTTACGAGTACGCGATGATAGACGGAATAAATGATTCTGATGAAGCGGCGCGCGAGCTGGCGCGCTGGATCAAATCGGCTGAGGGCGGACACGTCAACCTTATAACGCTCAACGATGTTCCGGAGAGCGGCCTCAGGCCGAGCCCGCAGAAGCGGGTGCGCGCATTTGTCAAAGCGCTCGAACGCGAGGGCGTGAAAGCAACGGTCAGAAGAAGGCTCGGTGCGGATATTGACGCGGCCTGCGGCCAGTTGCGGATCAAGACCGCGCAAAAGGGCAGCTGAGACGAAAGGGTGGTCTTCGTTGAGAGCATGGGGTTTAACGGATAAAGGCGCTGTACGCTCGCGAAATCAGGACGCATATTACATCGATCTGATCAGACAGAACAATCAGGCTCTGTGTGTCGTATGCGACGGCATGGGCGGAGCGAGGGCGGGGGACGTTGCCAGCGCGATCGCGTCAAAGGTGTTCACGGACGAGGTCAAGAGCAGGCTGAAGCCCGCTATGAGTTCCGCCGCGATCGCCGAACTGCTCCGAAAAGCCGTGAGCGTGACAAACAGAGAGATATTCGAAAGATCCATGCAGAACGACGAGTATTTCGGCATGGGGACAACACTTGTCGCCGCTGTTGCGGCTGAAGATTTCGCGGTCATAGCGAACGTGGGGGACAGCAGAGCTTACCTCGTGACAGAGGAAGGCGCGCGCCGCGTGACCCGTGACCACTCGATCGTTGAAGATATGATACACCGGGGAGAGATCACCCGAGACCAGGCCCGGCACCATCCGGTCAAAAACTATATCACAAGAGCGATAGGCACCGAAGATACCGTTTTGTGCGATATTTTTACAGTACCTTTTCAAGAGGGCGATTATCTGCTTCTTTGCTCCGACGGCCTGAGCAACGTAGTGTCGGACCCTGAAATTTTGTTTGAAGTGATATACTGGGGCGAACCCGACGATTGCTGCGAGCGCCTCATGGCGATCGCGACCGCCAGGGGCGCTCCCGACAACGTTACGATCGTCCTTCTTCAAAGATGAGGGGAAACACCGTGTATCGAGGTGAATAGCTGAAGATGGAAAAATATATCGGAAAATTGCTGGATAATCGCTATGAGATCCTCGAGGTCATCGGCAGCGGAGGTATGGCAGTTGTCTATAAGGCCAGGTGCCACAGGCTCAACCGTCTTGTAGCGGTAAAAATACTTAAGGACGAGTTTTCTCAGGATGCGGATTTCCGCAACCGTTTCCATGCGGAGTCGCAGGCGGTAGCCATGCTCTCGCATCCGAATATCGTCTCCGTATACGACGTCAGCAAATCCTCCGAGACCGAGTATATCGTTATGGAACTCATTGACGGTATGTCGCTCAAGGAGTATATGCAAAAAAAAGGTTCGCTCACCTGGCGGGAAGCGCTTCACTTTATAACCCAGATAATGAAGGCGCTTGAGCACGCGCACAGCCGGGGCATAATCCACAGGGATATCAAACCTCATAACGTCATGGTGATGCGCGACGGGAGCGTCCGTGTCACGGATTTCGGGATAGCGCATCTTGCGTCGAAACAGAATACGCTCACTCAGGAGGCCCTGGGGTCCGTCCATTACATTTCCCCCGAGCAGGCCAAGGGCGGTAAAGTCGATTTCCGCACAGACATATATTCGGCCGGCGTGGTGCTCTATGAAATGCTTACGGGCAGGCTGCCTTTTGACGGGGATTCACCCGTGGCGGTAGCGATACAGCACATAAATTCCATCCCTCTCAGGCCCCGGGAGATCAACCCCGAGATACCCGAGGGCCTGGAGGAGATCACGCTTAAGGCGATGTGCGCGGATATAAATAAACGCTACCCGACGGCGACAGCCATGCTGGACAATCTTGAGGAGTTTCGCAAAGACCCGCAGATAAGCTTCAATTACGATATGGACCTCGGCACCGCCGGCTTTTCAGACAATAACGCCAAAAGCAGGACCGGATTGCTGAACAGGGGCGAGCGCTTTTTTGAAAAGAAAGAAAAATTCAAAAGGGAAGAAAAGATACGTGACCAGTCAAAGCGCGCCGGCAGGGTCTCGATCCTTGCGGGAGTCGCTGCCGTGCTTGCTTTTATTCTGGCGCTGACGTATTTTCTCTGGACGTTTTTCTTCCAGGACCTTTTCGTGGCGGCACCGGAGATCACCGTTCCCGACCTGGTAGGGAAGATGCTGGACGACGTTATAAACAATGAGAAATATAAGGATTTTGAGAT
This sequence comes from Clostridiales bacterium, assembly GCA_012719235.1. Taxonomy (GTDB): domain Bacteria; phylum Bacillota; class Clostridia; order Oscillospirales; family Oscillospiraceae; genus JAAYAR01. The sequence goes on along the minus strand of JAAYAR010000064.1, from coordinate 32,135 downwards.
AATCCAGGGAAAGACTCAGGAGAGCGACGTGTACGTCGAAGGAACGATCCTTGAACAGGTGCCTCTTTACGGCGCGCTGGTAAAAAAAGGAGCTACGATAACAGTGACGGTCAGCTCCGGCTCAACCGTCATCTCAATGCCTGATCTTGTGGGCAAAAGCTGGCGGCAGGCGCAGGAGGACCTGAAGTCGGCGCTTGACGGGAGCATCCTCTATTCCATCGAGACTTTTTACATGATCTCCGAAAACGAGACCGAAGGCAACGTCATTTCAACAGAGCCCGAATCGGGCGCGCGTCTCCGGAACGGCGCCAACATAACGGTGATCATCAGCAGAGGAGCAAACATTACTCTCGTGGAGGTGCCCGACGTAGTCGGCATGATGCAGAGCCAGGCCGTCTCCGCCCTGACCGAACGCGGCCTGATAGTCGGGACCGTGACCGAAGTCGAAAACGACGAGGAAGCCGGAAGAGTTGTGTTCCAGAGCTACGCGCCGGGCAGCGAGGTCGAAAAGGGGATAGTCGTAGATATTCGGGTGAGCCTCGGGCCGCCTGCCACGCCTCCCCCGACACAGCCCCCGGTTACCGCACCCACGGAGACGGAAGACCCGGAAGGAAGCGGCGCCGGCAATTCCGTAACCGTCACGATCCCCCTGCCAAACGGGAGCGGGCCGGTGTACGTTGAAGTCTGGCAGGAGGACACGCGAATAGTCGCGGAAACGTTCGACAAGAGCCGGGGAGCGATCTCGGTCGTGGTGACCGGGACCGGTCAGCAGTGGCTCTATACGTACTGCGACGGAGTCAAGACTTATACCACTCTCGTTGATTTCGACAATGGCTGATACTCAGGGCATTATAGTCAAAGCGTTGAGCGGATTCTATTATGTTGACGCTCAGGGGGAGATCGTCACCTGCCGCGCACGGGGCAAGTTCAGGAACGAGGGAATAACGCCTCTTGTCGGGGACAGGGTGAAAATAATAAAGACCGAGGGGCAAAGCGGAAGGCTTGAGGAGATACTGCCCAGGAAGAACACGTTTCAGCGGCCCGCGGTATCGAATATCGACACGGTCGTGGTGACCGCGGCGGCCGTCAACCCGGTCACCGATCCGTTCCTGATAGACCGGGTCGCGGCGATCGCTGCGCACAAGGGGGCGGGAGTCATTGTCTGCATAAACAAATCGGACATTGATCCCGGTACAAAGCTCAGGGATATATACGTGAGAGCGGGCATAGCCACAGTCAACACGAGCGCGCTGACGGGCCGGGGTATCCCGGAACTGCTCGGGCTGATGGGTGACAAGGTCTGCGTTTTCACCGGGAACTCGGGCGTGGGCAAATCGAGCATTCTCAATTGTATCGAACCGGGGTTTTCGATCGCCACCGGGCAGGTGAGCGACAAGCTGGGCAGAGGCCGCCACACGACACGGCATACGGAACTGTACAGGCTGCCGGGCGGAGCCCTGGTGGCGGATACCCCGGGGTTCTCCTCTTTCGACATCGAGAAAATGGAACTTATGACGCCGCAGGAGCTTCAGTACGCTTTTGTGGAATTCAGGCCTTATATCGGCTCGTGCCGTTATACCGGATGCGCGCACATAAAAGAAAGAGGCTGCGCTGTCAGGGAGGCCGTCCTCGCGGGGGAGATCCCTGAGAGCCGCCACGCGAGTTATGCAAGGCTGTACGGATTGATCAAGTCGATCCCAGAATGGGAACAGAAAAAGAAAGACGGATAGACCGTTCGATATCGGCGACGCTCCCCGGACTCTGCAGTCCGGGGAGCGTTTTCATGCGTTGAAACTGCCGATTTTGGCATATATCCGCCCGCAAAACAATATGAATAGACAGGCGGCATGAAAGGAGCGGAAATGTGCAGGAAAAACAAAGCAATCAGTCTGGTGATGCTTGCCCTTGGGGCGGGGCTCCTGATAGCCACGATCTTTCCCTACGGCTTTATCATGTTTCTGATCGGAGCCGTACTGGTTGCCGCAGGAGCCATACTGCTGACAAGGCCATACTGCTGACAAAATAAGGATATGGGAGAGATGGGAGCAATATTATGGAGCTTAAGCGAATCTGCGATACGATAACCTGCTGGGAGAATACATTCACGCAGGAATTGCGCCAGACGGCTCAGACGGAGGTCATTGTTCCGGATACTTGTCCGGATGTTGTACAGCTGTATGAGAACAGCGCTATGGTGTTCATAGATTCCAGGCGGGCTATGGACGGAAAGATCGAAGTTGCGGGGAGTGTCCGGTGCGAGATCCTGTATCAGGCTGCCGAAGAGGAGCTCGTACGGCTTGAGACGACCATCGGCTTCACGGCGGTGATGGAGGACGACGATATCCGGGCGGACGACACGGTGCTCGTTTCCGCCGAGCCGGATAGGCCTGACATCAGGATCATAAACAGCAGGAAACTTGCTGTCAATGCCGGTGTGCTTCTGCGAGCGGGGGCATACCGCGAGACGACGAACGAGATATGTAAAGACGTGGATATCCCGGAGGGGTACGGCATCCGGCGCCTTGTGACAGCGAACAGGGTCGAGACTGTGGAGGCAGTCAAAGAGAAGACTTTCACGATCACAGACAGGTTTGAGATCGAAAGAGCAAAGAGCGGCGCGGAGGAGATACTCAGGTCCAACGTGAACGTTACGGAGCAGGACCACAAACTGATCGGGCGCAAGATCATCCTTAAAGGCGTCATAACCGTCGACAGCATGTACAGGAGCTTTGAAGGCCAGGTGGAGAACGCGTCGTTCGAGCTTCCGTTTTCCCAGATCATGGAGACGGAGGGCAACGAGGACGCGAGATGCGACCTGAGCTTTCTGATGAGAGCGTTTTTGCTTCAGCCCGAACAGGACAGCTACTATGAGGGCAGAAACCTTGAGCTCAAAGCGGAGATCACGGTCCAGGCCGTGTGCCGCAGCACGGAGGAGATAGAGGTGCTCGAGGACATCTACAGCGTCTCTCACCCAATGCAGACCGAGTATGAACAGCTGATGATCGGGGAGACACGGATCAATACGCTGAACAGAGCGGCAATCAACGAGAATGAGAAAAAAGATAAATCCGGTATGCCGTCTGTTGTGATGCGCATGACCGAAGCCGGCGAGGCTCTCTGGGATCTGGCGCGTCAGTACGACACGACGGTGGAAGCCATTGCATCGGCGAATTCGCTTTCCGGGGCAAGAACGCTCAAGCGCGGGATGCTTTTGGTCCCTGTTATGGGATAGGAGGGTAAAATGGAAGAGATCTATGGCAATATAGCCAAAAGGACCGGCGGGAATATTTACGTCGGTGTGGTCGGCCCCGTGAGAACTGGCAAATCGACGTTGATAAAGCGCATGATGGAGACGCTCATCATCCCGAATATAGAGGACAATTTCAGGCGTGAGAGAGCTAAAGACGAGCTGCCGCAAAGCGGCTCCGGCAAGACGATCATGACCGCGGAGCCGAAGTTCGTTCCGGAAGAGGCGGTGGAGGTGTCATTCCCCGGAGAAGGCAGGGCCATGGTACGCTTCATTGACAGCGTGGGATATATGGTCGACGGCGCTATCGGCACGACGGAGGACGGCCGGCCCAGGATGGTCACGACGCCGTGGTACGATCATGAGATAACGATGGAAGAGGCGGCGCGCGAGGGCACCGACCGCATCATTTCTGACCACTCGACGATAGGCCTGCTGGTCACAACGGACGGCTCGATAACCGATATTCCCCGGCAGGCATACGTATCCGCAGAGGAGAAAACGCATGAGGTGCTGCGCAGATCGGGGATACCGTACGTTATAGTTCTCAACAGCCGGGAACCGGGCTCGGAACAGTGTATGGCCCTCAAGGCGCAGCTTGAAAAAAAGTACGGAGCCTCGGTTTTCCCCTGCGATTGCCAGAACGCCTCGGACGCGGATCTGAATAACCTGTTAGCGAAAGTGCTGTATGAATTCCCGGTCACGGAGATCGGTATATGGATGCCCTCCTGGGTCAACGCGCTCGGGGAGAAAAGCCCTGTCCGCGCGCGCCTGTTTGCTCTTGTGCGGGACAATGCGGGAGAAGTAAAGAAGCTCAGCGACATACAGGGAGCTATCCGGGCGATAGCGGAGAACGAGGACGTGGAGTCGGCGGAACTGCTGGAGATCGACGCGGGTACGGGCGCGGCCAAAGCGCGAATAAATCTCCCCAGAGCGATGTTCTACAACACTCTCAGCGGGGAGACCGGCCTGAATATCCGCGACGACGGCGACCTTGTGCACATCCTGACCTCGCTCGCCGACGTAAAACAGAGGTACGACAGGATAGCGGGCGCGCTTGATGAAGTCAGAGCGACCGGATACGGCATCGTGATGCCCGACGCGGACGAGATGGTCCTCGAAGAGCCGGAGATCATCAGGCAGGGGGGGCGCTACGGCGTCAAACTGCGCGCCTCCGCGCCGTCTATACATATGATGCTCACCGATATCAAGACCGAAGTGTCGCCGATCGTCGGCGATGAAAAACAGAGCGAGGAACTGCTGAATTATATAATGCAGGAATTTGACGGGGATCGCTCGAAACTCTGGGAGTCGAATATTTTCGGAAAATCTCTGCACGACCTTGTCAACGAGGGCCTCACTGCCAAGCTCAGAAGGCTGCCGACAGACGCCAGAGGCAAATTCCAGGGGACCCTGGAAAAGGTCATCAATGATGGCAGCGGCACATTGATATGCATAATGCTCTGATTCCCTTTTCCCTTTATCCGAAAATGACCGGGGCGGAATAATCGGCCGCGGCCATGGCTTTTCGGGTCATAAAGCACCGGGGTGTCGCAACAGCACGGATCGCTGTCTGCGGCGCCTTTTTTTATTCCGGCACCGTCCGGGCCGGGCAGAGGCGAGGTTGCAAACACAGTTTGGCTGATATATAATCAAAAAAGAAAAATGATCCCCGTAAGTACCGGAGGACGATTTGGAGCGGAGGTGAGAATATGCTGCTCGCTGTTGATATAGGCAATACGAAGATCGCGGCGGGGCTTTTTGAGGACGGCGGGAAACTGCGCTTCACGGCAAGTTTCAGGTCGGATATAAAAATGACTGCCGATCAGTGCGCAATCGATATGCGCGGGATCTTCTCTCTGTACGGAGAGGACCCGAAGGACATAAGCGGAGCTATCGTCTCAAGCGTCGTTCCGCCGATCACGGCTCCCGTATGTGCCGCGATAAGGTTCCTTGCAGGAAAGGAGCCTATGGTGCTCGGTCCGGGCATCAAGACCGGGCTTGACATCCGTCTTCAGAATCACCCCGAAGTCGGTCAGGACATCGTGGCGTGCGCCGTTGCCGCCCTGCGCAAGTATGAGCCGCCTATGATAATAGTCGACTTCGGTACGGCGATCACGTTCTCGGCGATATCCGCGAATTCGGCATTCCTCGGCGGCGCCATCTACCCGGGAGTATCGACGTCCCTGAATGCGCTCTCAGGCGTAACGGCCAATCTTCCGCTTATCTCGCCGGCCGGAGTAAACGTCGCCGTCGGCAGAGGTACGATAGAATCGATGCGTTCGGGGATCGTGTTCGGAACGGCGGGGATGGTTGACAATATCGTCGGTGCGATACGCGCCGAGATTGGGGGAGGGGCCCGGGTGATCGCTACCGGCGAGCGTATGGACTACGTGCTTGAAAAATGCAAAACGCAGATCACGTTTGATAATGACCTGCTGATGGAAGGTTTGTATTATATCTACAGGCGAAATACCTGAAGTTTTGTCTATTATTGATATATATCAGCATATATTTTTATGCTAATATATATAATAATTTGCGATGCATCCCGAGAGTCCGCCCGGATGCGGCAACACGGGAGCGTCAGCGGGAGGATAAAAAATGAATAGCGAACCAATCAGAAGAGACACCGCGAGACCGAATGTAAAAAAGCTCGCAGGTCTGGCACTTTTCGCGGCGATAGTCGTCGTACTGCAGATCATCGGTACCTTCGTAAAACTAGGACCATTCTCGATCTCCCTGGTACTGATCCCGATCGTTGTCGGAGCGGCAGTCTACGGAACCGGCGCAGGAGCGTTCCTGGGATTTGTTTTCGGCGTCGTAGTTATGATAGCCGACCCGACAGCACATTTTCTTTTGACGTTGAAACCATTTTCTACATTACTGGTGGTTCTTGTCAAAGGAACGGCAGCGGGAGCCGTCTCGGCGCTTGTCTTCAAAGCGCTGGAGCGGAAAAACACCTATCTGGGCGTGGTAGTTGCAGCCGTTGTCTGCCCCATCGTCAACACGGGCTTGTTTTGCACCGCAATGTTCTTTCTCTTCAAAGATGTTCTCGCTCAATGGGTTGGAGGTAAAATAACATTTATTGCGGTCGTAATGCTTGTGCTTGCAAACTTTCTTTTTGAGCTTGCGACAAATGTTATATTCAGCCCAGTGATCATGCGTATTATACGCGCCGGAAAGAAAGTATAGCCGCTAAGTTGTCCGGGGACATATTTAACCCGCAGCAAGTTGTGTTCCGCCTGAATAAAGCGGCGTAAGTATGCGAACACTCATCCGGGGGTGTTTGCGGTGGTTATCTTTGAAAATGACGGCGAAGGACTGTACGAATCAGCGAAAGATATGCTCGCAAAGGCCGAAGTCTCCCGGAGACCCGGCCTTTGCGTTATTTCACCCGCTTTCCGCGGAGCTGTCCCCGGATCGAGCTGCGACGTGCTGCTCCTGCCGGGAGAGAGGGTAAACGATGTAACGGGGCATATAAAACACCGGTTTGCGGTGACATACGGCCATTCGCCCCGGGATACCATCAGCCTGTCGAGCTTCGGCCTGCAGGGGCCGGTGCTTGAAGTGAGGAGGGAACTGCCGCTCGAAGGAGGGGTTTTTTCAGAAAGAGGCGAATATCCTCTGCGGGTCTGCGGCTCGCCGGAACCGCACCGTATAATGGTGCTCGGAGGGATCCTTTTGCTTTGCGGAGGGCATATACGGGACGGGACAGGAATATACATTCATCACTGATACTATTACGGGAGGATGAATGTATGGAGGCAGAATGCAAAAGCAACTATGCCTGTCTTTGCGGGACTACGCTGACAGAGCCGGTCCTGTCACACGAAAACAGGGGGGTTCCCTACTACAAAGTCCCCATCGACGTGAGGAGGCTCTCCGGGACCTGCGACAGGTTGAACGTTGTATTGCCCGGGCAAATGGCCGCGCAGGCGCAGATCGTCCCCGGAGCGAGATTCTGCGTCCGGGGTGAGGTTCGCTCGTTCAATAACCGCACAGGACTCGGCAATAAACTGATAATAAGCGTGCTCGCCAGAGAGTTCGAGCCGTACGAGGGCGAGGATGAAAACGTGGTCTGTCTGGTGGGGGCGTTATGCAAAAAGCCTAACCTGCGCGTCACGCCGCTGGGGCGCGAGATCTGCGACCTGATGCTGGCTGTAAACCGCAACTACGGACGGGCGGACTATCTCCCCTGTATCGCGTGGGGAGAGAGCGCAAGGGAGGCATCCTGTCTGAATGTGGGCGACAGGATAGCCCTGTCGGGCCGGCTGCAGAGCCGGAACTACATAAAATGCGAAGACGGCAAGAACGTCGAGAAGACAGCTTTTGAGGTCTCTATCCTCGAATTCACGCCCCGTTGACGTCATGACGCCTCCTTATCCTCCCGCACGGCGGGTTGCTTTCACCGCTCCCTGACGGAGCGAGCGTATCAAAGAACACGTGTTCTTTGATACGGACCGGGGAAAGACCTCGCCGCACAGGCGGCCCGACAGGTTAGACAACAGGCGCACACGTCGCCGAATGTCCCGGTATTATGCAAATTTCAAAAATCGGTCACGCATACGCAAAAGGATTTTTAAAATATCGCCGCACCGCGAAAGAACTGTGGCCGTATTATTCTGTTTTCCCGAAAATACGGCAGCCTGCCCGGTATTGCGCCGGACAGGCTGTTTTTCGTTATGGCGGGGCCGCGGCCCGTATGTGCGGGGGAAGTCTCAGAGAAATACTACTGCGCGAAAAGACGGCGGGATTCCTTATAGAGTTCCTGGCGATATGCCTCGGTCATTATGGACGAAGCGCCGTAGGACAGGACGCAGGGCTTGTCGGGCCGGCAGAATTTCACCGCGAACTCCCTTGCGAGCGCCCGCTGTTCTTCCTCGGTCGTATTGTCTTTATCGAACTCCGGCGGCATGACGCCCAGAACGATCTTGTCGCCATACTGTTCATACAGCGCGACGCTGTCGTTCATAGACTGTCCGCTCCACGTATCCCACCCGGCGGCGATCATATTCGGGACCTGTTTCATGATCTGGCCGCAGGAATGCAGTTCCGCGATCCTGCCCAGAGAGTGTATGTGGTCGGTCACTTTGCGCATTGAGGGTACGATCATCTCTTTTACGACGTCGGGAGAAAAGAAAGTCTCTCTCTGGCTGCCCCAGTCGTCATGCATATAGAAAAAGTCGATCCCGGGGAAATATTCAAGAAACCTGTCGATAATGGATATGTAGCAGTCGGCGAGCCTGTCAAACAGTGCAAGTACCGCTTCCTGCTGATCTTCATCGATCAGGGCCATCGCGGCGCCCTCAAAGCCCATGAATGATATCAGCCTTTCAAACCAGCCGTTCTGGAACCAGGTGCCTACCGCCTGGTCGGTCTCGAAGAACGGCTTGTTCTCTTCGGCGCTGCCCGCCCAGTCCCAGGAGTCTATATCGGGCCAGACTATCTTATCTTCCCAGTCGTTGGCGTCCTCAAGCAGGCGCGGCCCGGGGCGCTCCATCGAGCCCATCGCGACGGGGACGTAATCCCACTGGATGCCGAATATGTCCTTACCGCCGCCCTGGGTGAGATTGTCGAAAGGTTTCACTTCCGATACGAGGGCGCGGGCAACGTTGTCGGGATATAATCTCGGCATAAAATGCTTATGTTCGATGCCGGTGAGCTGCCATATGGGTTTGCGGTCTCTGATGGCGGCGATAAACGCTTCCCGCCTCGGGACCGGGAAGTTGTATATCGGTACAGTGCCGGTAAATGTCTTCTGTTCTCCGACTATTTCGAGCTCTTTCGGGTCAAAAGCAGGTATGGCCATAAAAAATCCTCCAGTTTTCGTCGCGAAGACGTTTTATTTGTACGCATTTCTCCGATATTATATAAGAGGGAACAATCATTGTCAAACACCTGTGTTCGTTTTCCGGATCTCTCCGCCCGGCGGCCGCCGAGGCGGGAGCGTGACGGAGGGACAGTGCGGCAGCCTATATAAATTGTGCCCCGGTTATTGATTACCCACAACATATATGGTATGCTCTTTGGGCGAGAGGTCTTCCGGACGTGCGGTCCGGGACACAAATGCGCGCGGCGGGGCCGGCCGCGATCTTCGGAACGGCCGGACAGTCCGCGGAAAGGAGAAGCCTTGCTCATCAACGGTCTCCAAAAACTGACGCTCCTGGATTACCCGGGCAAAACAGCATGTACCGTTTTTTTGTCGGGGTGCAATTTCCGCTGCCCGTACTGCCATAACGCGGGGCTCGTTGTCCGCCCGCAGGAACAGCCGGTGCTCGGCGAGGCCGACTTTTTCGCATTCCTGAAAAAAAGAAGAAATGTCCTCGAAGGCGTCTGTATAACCGGGGGGGAGCCGACGCTCAGAGCGGATCTGGAGGAGTTTGCCGGAAAGATAAAGCAGCTGGGCTACAGCGTCAAGCTCGACACAAACGGCACCCGTCCGGAGGTGCTTTCGCGCATGATCGAAAGGGGCCTTATCGATTACGCGGCAATGGACATCAAGTCGTCGAAATCCGGCTACTCGCGCTGCGCCGGCGTCCCCTGCGCGGATCTGCGTGCCGTTCAGCGCAGCATCGACATCCTCTCCGGGAACAAGGTGCCGTACGAGTACCGCACGACAGTCGTGCGGGAGCTTCATTCGGCGGACGATATGGTCCGCATCGGGCGCTGGCTGAAGGGAGCGCCGAGGTATTTCCTTCAAAAGTACAAAGACTCGGGTGATACGATACAGCCGGGCTTGAGCGCCTGCGAAGACGGGGTAATGAGCGATTACCTCGCGATTATACGGGAATATATCCCCGACGCACAAATTCGCGGATAAACAAGCACAAAATATAGTGTCATAATTAACAAAATATCACAAGATATAGATCATTTCCTTGACTATGAAAAGCGGCCGTGCTACATTGCTATTGAATTCACGAAATTTGTCAATATTTGCGGATATATGCAGACCGGAAGGAGCACACCATGTACAGGACGATAAAGCGCGACGGGCGCATCGTAGACTTCGATATTGAAAAGATCTCAAACGCGATCAGGAAAGCATTCGACGCGACAAACACAAACTATAATCCCAGTCTGATCAACTTTCTTGCCGTAATGGTCACCGCGGACTTTCAACCGAAGGTGCGCGATGAGCTTATCAGCATCGAGGACATCCAGGACAGCGTCGAGTCCGTGCTCTCACGCGGGGGCTACGAGAATGTTGCCAAGGCCTATATCCTCTACAGAAAGCAGCACGAAAAGCTCCGCAACGTCAGCGAGACGATGCTCGACTACAAGAAGACCGTTGACAATTATCTGCAGATAAACGACTGGCGGGTCAAGGAAAACTCAACAGTCACATATTCCGTAGGCGGCCTGATCCTTTCAAACTCCGGCGCGATAACGGCAAATTACTGGCTGAGCGAGGTTTACGACGAGGAGATAGCGAAAGCGCACAGGAGCGCCGACATACACCTGCACGATCTGTCGATGCTCACGGGATACTGCGCGGGCTGGAGCCTCCGCCAGCTCATTCAGGAAGGGCTGGGCGGCATAGAAGGAAAGATAACGTCAAAACCCGCCAGCCACCTGATCACGCTGTGCAACCAGATGGTGAATTTCCTGGGCATCATGCAGAACGAGTGGGCGGGAGCGCAGGCGTTTTCGTCTTTTGACACGTACCTGGCTCCCTTCGTCAAGGCCGACAACCTCGACTACAGCCAGGTCAAGCAGGCGATACAGGCCTTTATTTTCGGGGTTAACACGCCTTCACGCTGGGGCACGCAGGCCCCGTTCACGAATATCACGCTCGACTGGACAGTACCCGACGACCTCGCCGATATGCCTTGTATCGTTGCCGGCAAAGAGATGGATTTCTGCTATAAAGACTGTAAAACAGAGATGGATATGATCAACAGGGCATTCATAGAAAACATGATCGAAGGCGACGCAAACGGCCGCGGGTTCCAGTATCCCATACCGACGTATTCGATAACGAAAGACTTCGACTGGTCGGATACGGAAAACAACCGGATGCTGTTTGAGATGACGTCCAGATACGGGACCCCGTATTTTTCAAACTATATCAATTCCGATATGGAGCCCTCCGACGTACGTTCAATGTGCTGCAGGCTCAGGCTCGACCTGCGCGAACTGCGCAACAAATCGGGCGGTTACTTCGGCTCGGGGGAGAGCACGGGCTCAATCGGAGTGGTCACCGTCAACATGCCGAGGATCGCTTACCTTTCAAAGAACGAGGCAGAGTTCTACAAGCGCCTCGACCGGCTTATGGACATATCCGCCCGCTCTCTGCACGTAAAAAGAGAGGTCATAACGAAACTGCTCGAGGCCGGTCTGTATCCCTATACGAAGCGCTACCTCGGCACGTTTGAGAATCATTTTTCCACAATAGGCCTTGTGGGAATGAATGAAGCGTGTCTCAACGCGTCGTGGGTGGGCTGCGACCTCACGGATAAACGGGCTCAGGATTTCACAAAGGCCGTGCTCGTCCATATGCGTGAGCGCCTGTCAGACTATCAGGAGATGTACGGCGACTTGTACAACCTTGAAGCGACGCCCGCGGAGTCGACGGCCTACCGCCTCGCAAAGCACGACACCGAGCGCTATCCGGACATAATAACTGCCTCCGAACCGGGGGGTACACCGTACTATACGAACAGTTCCCACCTCCCCGTCGGCTTCACGGACGACATATTCGAAGCGCTCGATATTCAGGACGAGCTCCAGACGCTCTACACGTCCGGCACGGTTTTTCACACGTTCCTCGGAGAGAAGCTGCCCGACTGGCGTGCGGCCGCAAGCCTCGTGAGAAAGATCGCCGAAAACTACAAACTCCCGTATTACACGCTGTCGCCGACCTACTCCATCTGCAGACAGCACGGCTATATATCCGGAGAACACTTTACGTGCCCGCACTGCGGAACAAAGGCCGAGGTATACTCGCGCATAACCGGCTACTACAGGCCGGTCCAGAACTGGAACGACGGTAAGCTGCAGGAGTTCGCCCAGCGCAAGGTGTACGATGTGATGGGCTCAAAGCGCGAATTCCGGGCGCGGGAAGAGGCGGCCGACACCGGGCACGGCGAGGATAAATGCGGGCAGCCGGGCGAGAGATATCTGCTGTTTACGACGGCCTCCTGCCCGAACTGCCGCATCGCGAAACAGCTCCTTGACAGAGCCGGGATAAATTACGAAAGCGTGCTCGCCGAGGAGAACGCCGAGCTGACCAGAAGCCTGGCCGTATCGCAGGCTCCGACTCTGGTTATACTCAAAGATGAAGCGCACCGGATCTACAGGGGTATTTCCGAGATAAAAAGAAACCTTGCTTCACTGAGGTCATAGCAATGCACGACATCATTATCATAGGCGGCGGTCCCGCCGGCATGACAGCCGCGCTGTATGCGCTGCGCTGCGGAAAGTCGGTCCTGATCTTTGAAAAAGCGGGGGTCGGAGGCCAGATCGCGCTGTCTCCCAGGGTCGAGAACCTGCCCGGGACCCAGTCTGTTTCGGGTACGGAGCTTGCGGACAGGATGCTCAAGCAGATACTGGATCTCGGAGCGGATTTTGAGATCGAGACCGTCAACGGCGTGACCGATGAGGGGAATATCAAGCGCGTGATAACGGAATCCGGAACGTACGAATGCCGGGCGGTCATAATCGCCGCGGGAGCCAGGCACAGAAGGCTCGGGCTTCCCGGGGAGGAGCAGCTCGCGGGTTTCGGAGTGAGTTATTGCGCGGCATGCGACGGAGCGTTCTTTTCAGGCCTCCGGACGGCTGTCGTGGGCGGCGGCTCCACCGCGGTCCAGGACGCGCTCAGACTTTCCCAAATATGTGAAAAGGTGTACGTCATTTACAGGCGCCCGGACTTTTTCCGGGCGGAGATCATGAGCGTCGAGGCTCTCAGGGCAAGGGAGAACGTCAGGTTCCTGTTCAACAGCGAGGTCACGGCGCTGTTTCAGGAAAACGGCTCGCTCACGGGAGTCGAAGTGACGGATAAGTCGGGCGAAAAGTCACGCCTGGACGTGGACGGCCTGTTCATTGCGGTGGGACTTGAACCGGATAACGGCATCTTCTCCGGGCTCATTCCGCTGGACGAGGGCGGGTATGTTCAGGCGGGGGAGAGCTGCGAGACACCCGTTCCGGGGATTTTCGCTGCGGGAGACTGCAGAACGAAAACGGTCCGCCAGCTGACGACCGCGATGGCCGACGGGACGGTAGCGGGCCTGGCCGCGTGCAGATATATCGAAACGGCCGCCGGAGAGAAAAACCGGCTCTCATGATCCGGCATGCGCACAAAAAGAATTATAAAAACGGAAAGGCCGCGCTCAGCCGCGGCTTTTTTGTCTGTCGTTCATGAATCAAAAAATACTGAATATTCCACGATTTTCAACCGATATTTTTATGGCTGATATCGCCCGGCGATTTCGTGCCGGGCAAAAAATTGCGTAATTATCGGAGCGAAATATTCATATAATATCGGCGCGGGAGCGTCTGTTTGCATATATCAGAAAAGATGCTTTAATTTGCCTCATGTGATATATATTACTCTCTTTCTTCGGGAATATTGCCTGGCCGCAGGGCCAAAGCTAATGACGGGAAATCCCCGAAATAAAACGAAGGAGATGAAACGAAATGTCAAGCAACAGCAATCAGCTTCTGAACCAGAACGCCCGTGAAGCCATGAACAAGTTCAAGATGGAGATCGCGGCGCAGGTCGGAGTTCCTTTGAAACAGGGCTATAACGGAGACATCACCGCGCGCCAGGCCGGGACCATCGGCGGAAACATGGTCAAGAAGATGATCGACAGCTACGAGAAGGGCCTTCACTGACCATTAACTGACCATTAATTGACCGGGGCCGCTCCGATATTCGGGGCGGCCCCGAATATCGGCTCCGTCAAGCGTCCGGAGGCGAGGCCTAAGCAGCGAAATGTCAGAAATTATTCGTAATTACTGTTGCATTTACCAAACCTCTGTGGTAGAATCCCATAGTCATCAAACGGATGGTCCTCTGTCGCGCCGCTGAGCGGCACCAATGGCGGCATGAACGTCTGCTGTGAAAGGAAGGAATTCGGCTATGGATCTCATTAAAGCGCTGACGGACAGCCAGCTCAGGCAGGACGTGCCCCAGGCGAACGTGGGCGATACCGTCAGAGTGCACATCAGGGTCACTGAAGGAGCGAGAGAGAGGATCCAGGTCTTCGAGGGTACCGTTATTGCGAAGAAGCACGGCGGCATCAACGAGACCATAACGGTCCGCCGTATCTCGTACGGAGTCGGTGCAGAGAAGGTTTTCCCCATCCACTCCCCGACCATCGTGAAGATCGAAACCGTGCGCCGCGGCAAGGTCAGAAGGGCAAAACTCTACTACCTGCGTGACCGCGTCGGCAAGCGCGCGAAAGTCAAAGAACGCATCTGAGTATAAAAAAAGGGGAGCACCCCCTTTTTTTATACCCTTTTTCTGTGTATAATGGCAGTAATAATTATCTCCCGGAAGAAGTGAAAGTATTGAGCGACGAAAACCGTTTGCCCAGCCGAGAAGAACTGGAATTCGAGTTGAACGAGATCAACCGCTTATTGTATCCCGAACAAGCCGATGCAAACGTGGAGCCGGAAGACCCCACGGCGTTCAAGTCATATTCCGGAAGATCGCCGGCCGGGGGAGACGAAGAGACCTTTGAGGAGCCCGGCATACAGCGGAGCGAACCACAGCCCTGTGATACCGGGGCCGCGGTTCCAGCGGATGAGCGTCCTGCAGATGCTGCCGGTCCGGGGCATACCGCGCCCGGCGAGAGATCGAAGGCGAACGCTCGGGAGGTCCCGCCGAAAGGCAGGACCACTCTATCGGACGAGCTTTTCGGATGGCTGCAGGCCATAGTGACTTCCCTGGTTTTGATCGTGATCATGTTTATGTATGTCGTGAGGATCATCGGCGTGAGCGGAATATCGATGATCCCGACGCTGTACGATAAAGACATGGTCGTGTTGCTCAACGCGAGTATCGCATCCATATCGCCGGGGGACGTGATAGTATTCAAACAGGAGAGGTACTCGGATATCCCGCTTGTCAAGCGCGTGATCGCGACACAGGGGCAAACGGTGGATATTGATTTTCAAACGGGCACGGTCTACGTCGACAACGCCGTTTCGACATACGTCGACGAGCCGACCTACAGGAGCTATGACGTGACTTTCCCGATAACCGTCGAAGAAGGCAAGCTCTTTGTTATGGGAGATAACCGTGACGAGAGTTTTGACAGCCGCGCGTCCACCATAGGCCAGATTGACGAGCGGAGCGTTCTGGGAAAGGTAGCTTTTGTCGTATATCCGTTTTCAAGGTTTGGAGATAAGCCGTGAATATTCAGTGGTATCCCGGTCATATGACAAAAACAAGGCGGATGATGGAAGAGAGCGTCCGCCTTGTCGATGCCGTGTGTGAGGTGGTCGACGCGAGGATCCCGCAGTCGAGCCGCAACCCGGATATCGACGTTTTGACAAAAAATAAACCCAGGTTGATCATTCTGAACAGAGCGGACCAGGCCGACCCTGCCATGACTGAGCGCTGGAAGCGATATTTTGAGAAGCTTGGCACCCCCACGATCGAGACAGACAGCTGTACGGGAAGGGGCACTCAGGAATTCCCCCGCAAGATCAGGGAGCTGCTTGCGGAGAAGATCGCCCGCAGGGAGGCCACGGGACAAGCCGGAAGACCGATCCGCGTAATGGTCGTCGGCGTTCCGAACGTCGGCAAAAGCGCGTTCATCAACCGCATGTCCGGGAGAAGGGCAGTAAAAGCCGAGGACCGCCCGGGCGTGACACGGGGAAAACAGTGGGCGAGAGTCGATAAAGGTCTCGACATGCTCGACACCCCGGGGATCCTGTGGCCGAAATTTGACGACCCTGTTGTCGGAATGCGGCTGGCGTGGACCGGGGCGGTGCGTGACGACGTCACGGACGTTGAAGAACTCGCCTCGGAGCTGATGGCGATGCTGTCGCGCGAATATCCGAACTCTCTCATCGAGCGATACGGCGTGGAAGCCCGTCCCGGTGAAATGGGCTGGGAACTTCTGGCCCGGGCCGCGCGGAAGCGCGGTTTTCTCGTAAAAGGAGGGGAGCCGGATAATCTGCGTATGGCTAAAATACTCCTCGACGAGTTTCGCGGAGGAAAACTCGGCCGCATAACTCTGGAGACCCCGCCTGATCCGGGCAGCTGATCGCGTTTGCGGAGGTGTTGACAGGTTGATCGGGCAACTTGAACTGTTCGGGACAGACGAATATCCGCCCCGGCGCGCCGATGAAATAGTCTGCGGGGTCGATGAGGCGGGCAGAGGGCCGCTCGCGGGGCCCGTGTACGCGGCGGCGGTGATCCTGCCTTACGGGCTGCGGATCGAGGGCCTTGACGACTCAAAGAAACTGTCGGACTCCCGTCGGAGGGAGCTGTCGAAAATAATCAAGGAATCGGCGATCGCTTTTGCGGTCGCGTCCGCGTCAAGCGCGGAGATCGACGATATCAATATCCTTCGCGCATCAATGCTGGCTATGCGGCGCGCGGTCGAAGCTCTCTCTGTAAGGCCGGAGCTTGTGCTTGTCGACGGCAACCGCGCTCCCGATCTTTCGTTCCCCGTGCAGTGCATAGTCAGGGGCGATGAAAAGTGCCCGTGCATATCGGCGGCGTCCATTCTTGCAAAGGTGGCAAGGGACGACTGGATGATAAAGATGGACAGTCTGTACCCGGAATACGGATTCGCCCGGCACAAAGGTTACCCGACAAAGCTCCATTACGAGCGCCTGCTGCGGTACGGCCCCGCGCCGATCCACCGGAAGACGTTTCTGAGGAATCTTTCCTGCCGCGCAGAGGCACCAGACGGCATATAAAGATATCTGCGCGGGCTCCTGAAGACTGCCGCAAAGAGACGACAACCGCTTCGAACACTGACTGGAGACGAGATATGATGACATCGCTTATCGGGGCGTGGGGGGAAGAACAGGCGGCCGAATACCTGAAAAGGAAGGGCCTTAAGCTGCTGGAGTGCGGGTACCGCTCCCGCTTCGGAGAGATCGATCTGATCATGAGAGAAGGCGGCGTCATCGTCTTTGTGGAGGTCAAACTCAGAAGCAGTTCGGCGATAGCTGCCCCCAGAGAGTACGTGAGTCTTTCGAAACAGGAAAAGCTGCGCCGGACGGCGATGAAATGGCTGGCCGGCAGCGGGGAGGATCTTCAGCCCCGGTTCGACGTTGTGGAGGTATACGCTTCGCAGCCGATAAAGAAAAAACCGGAGAAGATCGTCCACCTGGAGAACGCGTTTTAGGGGAAGGAATATGAAAAACGGCATATCTTACTTCGATGCACACGCCGACACGATCTCATACTGCGCATTCTCGGGGAGATCCCTGGCAAATAACGAGCTGCACGTCGATCTGAAGAGGGCCGCGGAGTTTACCGCGTACGCTCAGTTTTTTTCGATTTTTTCGGACGGCCGGGGGAACGACGACGCATCCGCCGAATATAAAAGGATACTCGGGTACGCTCAGTCGCAGCTCGGTGAGAACAGAGAACGCATCGCGCTCTGCGGCAGCGCGGAGGAGATCGCCGATGCAGGCGCTAAGGGCCTGTGCGCCGCGATTTTTTCGGTCGAGGGAGCCGAGCTTCTCGCCTGCTCCGAAAAAAATCTCGAACAGGCGTACAACTGCGGCGTCAGAGCTGTGAATATTACCTGGAACCATGACAATTCCCTCGCGGGCAGCTGCGCGACAGGCTCAAACCGGGGCCTGAGCGATAAAGGGCGCTCGTTTATCAGGAAAGCGCAGAGCCTGGGAGTGATCGTCGATCTGTCACACATTTCCGAGCGTGCTTTCTGGGATACGGCCGAGATCGCGCAGAAGCCGGTGATCGCGGGACACTCGAATTCAGCTTCGGTCTTCCCGCATGCGCGGAACCTGACGGACGACCAGTTCCGCTTTCTTGTCCGATGCGGGGGTGTTGCGGGGATCAATCTCTATGCCGGATTTCTTGCTCATGACGCCGGGATCGACGACGTGGTACGGCATATCGAACACTTCATGTCCCTGGACGGCGAAAAGACGGTGGCTCTGGGGGGAGACTTTGACGGGTGCGACACGCTGCCCCGCGGGATAAACGGCATTCAGGATATCCCCAGGCTGTATGAAACACTGCTCCGACTGGGATACCCGGAGCAGGTCGTTAAGGATATATTCTACAATAACATGATGAGAGTGGTGCAAACAGTATGCGTTACATGAGCACAAGGTGTAAGACGCTCCGCCTTCTGCCCGAAGAGGCGATCGTCCGGGGGCTGTCACACGACGGGGGGCTTTTTGTCCCCGAGATGATCCCTAATCTCAGGCGCGTCTCGCTTGAGAGCATGGTCGAGATGTCCTACCAGCAGCGCGCTGTCTACGTTATGAGCCGGTTTCTTGAGACATTTACGACCGCCGAGCTGAGCGACTTCGCAACGAAGGCATACAGCCGGGAAAAGTTTGACGACGCCGCGATCGCGCCTGTCAGGAAGGTCGGAAATTGCACTTATTTTCTTGAGCTTTGGCACGGGCCGACATCGGCCTTTAAAGATATGGCGCTGCAGATGCTCCCTCATCTTCTTACGGCCTCGCTTCAAAAGACGGGCCAGAAGAGTACGGTCTGCATCCTTGTGGCTACGTCGGGGGATACCGGCAAGGCGGCGCTTGAGGGTTTCTGCAACGTGCCGCAGACCCGCATCATCGTGTTTTACCCGAAGACAGGGGTCTCCGAGGTACAGGAGCTGCAGATGGTCACCCAGAGGGGCCGCAACGTCGGTGTTTTCGGTGTCCGGGGGAATTTCGACGACGCCCAGGACGGAGTAAAACGTATATTCTCAGACGAGCAGTTCCGCGAAGCCCTTGAGAGCAGGGGATATATCCTCTCGTCGGCAAATTCGATAAACTGGGGGCGGGCGCTGCCCCAGATCGTGTACTACATATCCGCTTACTGTGATCTTGTGCACGGCGGCCACATAAACATGGGTGATGAGGTGAACGTCGCGGTCCCGACAGGCAACTTCGGCAACATACTGGCCGCATGGTACGCGAAACAGATGGGGCTGCCGATAAAAAGGCTGGTTTGCGCGTCAAACAGCAACAACGTCCTCACCGAGTTTATCCGCACCGGAACGTACAATAAAAACCGCAGATTCTACACAACTACGTCGCCGTCAATGGATATACTTATATCGAGCAACCTGGAAAGGCTCCTGTTCGAATTGACCGACCACAACGACGATGAAGTGAAAGAATATATGCGGGAACTGGCCGCGTCGGGAAAATATACCGTCATGCCCTCGCTCAGGCGCAAGATCCAGGAGTGTTTCTCGGCGGAGTTCTGTGACGACGCGGAGGCCGCAGCGGCGATACAGTACCTGTACAGGAATCAGAATTATCTCACCGACACCCATACCGCCGTAGCTTTCTGCTGCCTGCAGAAGTACCGCAGCGAGAGCGGGGACGATACCCCCTCGATCGTCGTCTCAACGGCCAGTCCATTCAAATTCTGCTCGAGTGTACTCGACGCGATAGGCATTCAGTCAAGCTTTTCCGGCGTAGAAATGATCTCGGAGATGGAACAGATGCTGAACATGAAAGCACCGAAAGGGCTGAGCGATCTGAAGGACGCCCCGGTGCGGTTTAAGTGGGTCATCGGGAAGGAGAACATGCCGGAGGTCGTCGACAGGATGCTTAAACCTATTAAAACAGGCGTGTAGTAACGGAGGCCCCGAGTGTCTTTATATGCGATAGGAGACCTGCATCTCTCCGGAGCCGCTGACAAACCGATGGATATATTCGGAGAGGTGTGGAAAGAACACACCAAGAAGCTCAAAGAGGGCTTTTCGACACTCCGGGACGGGGACACGACAGTGCTCTGCGGCGACATCTCGTGGGCGATGTCGCTTGAGCAGGCGCTAGAGGATTTCCGGTTCATCGACTCGCTCCCGGGAAAAAAGTACGTTCTAAAAGGCAATCACGACTACTGGTTCGTCACAGCGGCCAAACTGAATGCATTTTTCGCAAAGAACGGCATCGGCTCGATATCGCTGCTGCATAACAACTGCGGCTTCTACGGCGATACGGCTCTTTGCGGAACAAAGGGCTGGTTCTATGAGGAATCGGGCTCGGGCGAGCACAACGAGAAGATCTTCAGGCGCGAGCTCGGCCGTCTCGAGACGTCCCTGAAAGCCGCAGGGAGCGCAGAGAAGTTATGCTTTCTGCATTACCCGCCCCGTTTTGATTCCTACGTATGTCACGAGATCATCGACCTGATGCAGCGCTACGGCGTGCGCGGATGCTACTACGGGCACCTTCACGGCAGGTCTGCCAATCTGGCTTTTTCGGGCGAGGACCGCGGCATCGAATACCGGCTCGTTTCCGCCGATTCTCTCGGATTTAAGCCGTTCAAAATTTTATAATTTTGTGAATTTGTACTGGTATTGACAATACAATTATGTTATAATTGATAAATCAGGCACAATTGCGCACCGGACGGTCGCAATAAATATAAGACCGGTTTTCATACGGGTGCGCAGGACGCGATTCCCGTGAATACCCCGGGGAAAGATTATGGAGGCAGCTTATAAATGAACGTTAAGAGCGTGGAGAAAAAAGAGAAGAGCATAGTTGATCTGGCGATTGAACTCGGCGCCGAGGAATTTGATGCCGAGGTCGAGAGCGCATACCGGAGAGTGAAGGGCAGCATCAGTATACCCGGATTTCGCAAGGGCAAAGTGCCGCGCAGGATGATCGAGAATATGTACGGCCGCAAGTACTTCTATCAGGACGCCGTCGAAGCCTGCTGCCCGAGACTGGCGCAGGAAGCGGTCGAAAAAGAAGAGCTGAAAACGGTCGGAGAGTACTCATACAGCAACTTCGAATTTCCCGAAGAGGGCGGATTTTCGTTTACGGTCTCGGTGCCCGTTTATCCCGAGGTGACGCTCGGAGAGTACAAAGGGCTGACTGCATACAAGCCTCCCGTCAAAGTGGAGCCTGAAGCCATAGACAGAGAGATAAATTCGATGCGCGACCGCAATTCGCGCCAGGTGACTGTTGACCGCGCGATAGAGAAGGGTGATATCGCCGTTCTGGACTATGAAGGTTTCTGCGACGGCGTGGCTTTCCCCGGCGGAAAGGGTGAGAATCAGAGTCTGACGATCGGTCTGGGTATGTTCGTGCCCGGATTTGAAGAGCAGCTCATCGGCCGGAGGGCCGGAGAGGAGTTCACTATCGACGTCAGGTTCCCCGACGAATACAATAACAGCGATCTTGCCGGGAAAGACACGAAATTCAATATAAAGATCCACAGCGTTAAAGAAAAACAGCTGCCCGAACTGGACGACGAGTTCGCGAAAGACGTTTCGGAATACGACACGCTGGCCGAACTGCGCGAGAGTATCGAGAAGAAACTCCTCGAGACAGCCGAAAACAATTCCAACCGCGAGTTCCGCACCGCGCTTCTGAAGCAGGCCGCGAGCGCGATAACGGCAGACATCCCCGACGCGATGGTCGAATACAAGCTTGACCAGATCGTGAACCGCTACGCAAGCGATATGCAGCAGTCGGGCATAGCGTTCGAGCAGTTCCTGCAGTATATGAATGTGACCGCCGAGGAGTTCCGCGAAAGATTCAGATCGAGCGCCCTTGACCAGGTAAAACTCGACCTGATGCTCGAAAAGGTCGCCGAGGCGGAGTCGATCGAGGTGACCCAGGAGGAGATCGACGAGGAGTACGCCGGTCTTGCCGAGATATACGGGATGACCCCGGAGGCCGTCAAGGCCCGCCTGCCAAAAGAGACCATAATCATGGATCTGCGCATGGAGGCCGCGGCGAAGATCATTGAAGAATCGGCGACGGCGACGGACGTCAAGCCCGAAGAAGAGTACGAATATTTTGACGAACACACGCACGAGCATACGCACGAACATTCACATGAACATACGCACGAAGAACAGCACGGTGAACAGGATGCCGCGGATATCTCCGGCGGATCCGACGCTTCCGCTGAATGACTATATTTGCCATATCCGGGGAACAATGAATCGGATATGTTAAGGAGGAGAATGCTATGAGTTTAGTACCGTATGTCATTGAGAGATCAGGAAACGGCGAGAGGTCTTACGATATATTTTCCCGGCTGCTGAAAGACAGGATCGTGTTCCTTTCGGAAGAAGTGAACGATGTTACGTCGAGCCTTGTCATAGCACAGCTCCTTTTTCTCGATGCTCAGGACCCGGACAAAGACATCCAGTTCTATATAAACAGCCCGGGCGGGTCTATAACCGCCGGCATGGCGATCTACGACACGATGCAGCACGTAAAATCGGACGTGTCGACTATATGCGTGGGCCTGTGCGCAAGCATGGCGGCTTTTCTGCTCGCCGCGGGCGCGAAGGGAAAGAGGATAGCGCTGCCGCACTCCGAGGTGATGATCCACCAGCCGTCCGGCGGGACTCAGGGCCAGGCGACAGACATCCGGATCCAGGCGGAGCGCATCATGCGCATGAAGAAAAAACTCAACGAGATCCTTGCCGCAAATACGGGAAAACCGATCGAACAGATCGAGCGGGACTGCGAAAGAGACTACTTCATGACTGCTGAGGAAGCGCTGGATTACGGCATTGTTGATAAAGTCCTCAACTAGGCCGCCGCGCGCAGCATTATCCGGGGGACCGCATCCGGTTGAAGCGGACTCTATCTTCAATATCGGAGGAATTTATGGCCAGATCAGACGACTCACGTATGGTACGGTGCTCATTTTGCGGTAAGGACCAAAACCAGGTCGACAGGATTATCGCGGGCCCGAACGTCTATATATGCGACGAGTGCATCAGACTGTGTATGGGCATCGTCGACGAGAACTATAAAGCGCCCATAGACAAGACATTCAGCGCCGCGGGCAGCGACCAGCTTCCGAAGCCGGCGATGATAAAATCGTACCTCGACGAGTACATCATTGGTCAGGAGCGTGCAAAAATTTCGGTCGCAGTCGCCGTATATAACCACTACAAGCGGATTTTCAGTTCGTCAGGCAGCGACATCGAACTGCAGAAGAGCAACATCCTTTTGGTGGGCCCGACCGGATGCGGAAAAACGCACATCGCACAGACTCTGGCAAAAATGCTGAAGGTACCTTTCGCGATCGCCGATGCGACGACGCTGACCGAGGCCGGCTACGTCGGCGACGACGTTGAGAACATTCTTGTTCGGCTCCTTCAGGCCGCCGACTACGACGTCGAACTCGCGCAGCGCGGGATAATATACATCGACGAGCTTGACAAGATCGCAAGAAAGAGCGAGAACACCTCTATAACGAGGGACGTGAGCGGCGAGGGAGTACAGCAGGCCCTGCTCAAGATCCTGGAGGGCACGGTTTCCAACGTCCCGCCGCAGGGAGGCAGAAAGCACCCCCACCAGGAATTCATCCAGCTTGATACGACAAACATTCTATTCATCTGCGGCGGCGCGTTTGAAGGGATCGAGAAGATCATCGAGTCCCGGCTTGACCGTTCGCCGATAGGGTTCGGAGCCGAGGTCAGGTCAAAAAAAGATCTTACCTCCAGCAAGATACTGAAGGATATACAGCCGCGCGACCTGATGAAGTACGGGATAATACCGGAACTTTGCGGAAGGCTGCCGATAATCACTCCGCTCGACGCCCTCTCGAAGGAGGATATGGTACGCATACTGACGGAACCCAGGAACGCGCTGTGCAAGCAGTACTCCCGCCTCTTTGAGCTTGACGGTGTGGAACTTGCTTTTGATATCGAGTCCCTCGAGGCCATTGCCGACCTGGCGCTAAAGCGCGAGATCGGCGCGAGAGGGCTCAGGTCTGTAATAGAAGAGAAGATGATGCCCCTCATGTATATGCTGCCGTCTCAGCCTGACGTCTGTTCCGTAACGATCACGGCGGATTTTATAAACGGAATCGCCGACCCGATAGTCAACAGGCTGCTTGAGTCCCCCGAGCAGGGGGGTCGCGGAACGAAAACGCATCCGGGCAGAGAGAGCTCCGCGAAAGACAGCGCCTGAAAACAGTTTTATTTCGCATAGACATGACAGCCGTGCAGTTCGATGTGCTCTGCATGGCTGCTGTGCAACGGGGTGAATATTATGGAATCCGAAAAAAAATTACTGACTTTGCCGATGGTCGCGCTCAGGGGCCTGACCGTTTTTCCGGATATGACCGTCAATTTCGACGCGGGCCGGGAAAAATCCATCAGAGCGCTCGATATCGCGATGAGGACCGGAAGAAGGGTGTTCCTTATCACGCAGAGGGACGTCGTCACCGACGACCCCAAGAGGGAAGACCTCTATACTACCGGCACGATAGCAAAAGTGGAACAGATACTGAAAACGCAGGGGGAGGGCGTTCGCGTCCTTGTCGAGGGGATCGACAGGGGGCGCCTCATCTCTATAACAGACAACGAAGTGACACACACTGCCACGGTTGAGGTCCTCCCGAAGAGCGAAAGGACGGCCACGACGCCTAAGGAGGAGGCCCTGCTGAGGCAGTGCGTGGAAGTTTTCAACGAATATCTTACAACGATCACAAGGCCCATGCCGAACCTGCTGATAAACATATACGCGAGCAGCGACGTCGGCTATGTTGCAGATTATATAGCGCAGAACATCTCGATGAAGTTCACGCATAAGCAGGAGGTCCTTGAGGAACTCGACCCGCAGCGCAGGATAAAAAAGGTCATCAGGATCCTGCGCTATGAGATCGACGTGTTCAAGATAGAGAAAAACCTCGCGGCGAAAGTCCAGCTCGAGATGAACAAAAACCAGCGCGACTATATGCTCAGGGAGCAGCTGAAGATAATCCGGAATGAGCTGGGTGAGGAATCGGGCCAGACAGACGAGATATCGGACTACCGCAGGAGGATCATCGAACTCTCGCTGCCGGAAGAGACAGAGAAAAAGCTGCTCACCGAGGTGAACCGCCTCTCGGCGCAGCCGTTCGGTTCGACGGAAGGCGCGGTCATCCGCACTTATCTCGACACGTGCCTTGAGCTCCCCTGGAACAAGTATACGAAAGAGAAAGTGAACGTTGAGGCAGCGAGAAAGCTTCTCGACAAAGATCACTTCGGCCTCCAGAAAGTGAAGGAGAGAATTCTCGAGTTTCTTGCCGTGAAGGCGCTCGCCCCCGATATAAAAGGTCAGATCATCTGCCTTGTCGGCCCTCCGGGAGTCGGCAAAACGTCGGTCGCGATATCGATAGCGCACGCTCTCAACCGCAAACTCGCCCGCCTTTCGCTGGGAGGAGTGCGGGATGAGGCCGACATCCGGGGACACAGGAAGACGTACGTCGGCGCGATGCCCGGGCGCATTATGACGGCGATTAAGCAGGGGGGCAGCAAGAACCCGCTCCTCCTTCTCGACGAGATAGACAAGCTCAGCCACGACTTCCACGGGGACCCGGCCGCGGCGCTGCTCGAGGTGCTTGACACGGAGCAGAACCATGCGTTCAGGGACCACTACCTGGAGGTCCCGTTCGATCTCTCTGACGTCATGTTTATTACGACCGCCAACACGACCTCAACGATCCCGCGCGCCCTTCTAGACCGTATGGAGGTCATTGAGCTCAGCAGCTATACGGACGAAGAAAAGCTCATGATCGCGAAACAGCACCTGCTGCCGAAGCAGATGAAACGCCACGGCCTGTCGCGCTCCACGCTCCGTGTGAGCGACAACGCGCTCAGGGAGCTTATCGCCGGGTATACGAGGGAATCGGGCGTGCGAAATCTGGAGCGCGAGATAGCCGGCGTATGCCGCAAGGCGGCCATGTTTATTATTTCGGGGGAAAAAGACAAGAACTCCGTCACGCCGACGAACCTTGCGGAGTATGCCGGTGTGAGAAAATACGTCCCCGAGCAGAGCATTAAGAACGACGAGGTGGGCGTCGTCACTGGCCTTGCCTGGACAAGCATGGGCGGCGAGATCCTGCAGGTCGAAGTAAACGCCGTCGAGGGCACCGGAAAGCTTGAGCTCACGGGAAACCTGGGGGACGTGATGAAGGAATCGGTGCACGCGGCGATAACTTATATACGCAGCCGCGCGAAGGCTTTCGGAATACCATCCGATTTCTATAAAACTACCGACATCCACGTCCACTTCCCCGAGGCAGCCGTCCCGAAGGACGGGCCGTCAGCGGGTATCACCGTTGCGACGGCGATCGTGTCGGCGCTGACGAACGCTCCGGCGCGCGCAGGGATCGCGATGACGGGCGAGATAACGCTCAGAGGCCGCGTACTGCCTATAGGCGGTCTTAAAGAGAAGACGATGGCGGCGCTGCGGGCCGGCATAAAGACGGTGATAATCCCTTCGGAGAATGAAAAAGATCTCAGCGAGATCGATCAGACCGTCAGAAACGCTCTCCATTTTGTGACTGTCTCCGACGCGGACGCCGTTATGGATATCGCGATAGATTTTTCGCGAAGGCCCGGGCCGGAGGACGAGTCAAAGGACGAGCCGGGGGAGAAGGAGCTTCCTCCTCCGATCCTGAACCGGTCCGAGACCCCGTTCAATGCGGACAGTGTGCTGCGGCAATGAAAGGCCTGGACACACGGTTCGTGCGCACGGCGGCCCGCCCGGACCAGTTCATCAACGACGGTCTGCCGCAGATAGCCTTTGCGGGGCGTTCAAACGTCGGAAAATCGTCTGTCATAAACTGTCTGACCGGAAAAAGCTCCCTTGCCCGCGTCAGTTCCGTACCGGGGAAAACCACGAGCATCAATTACTACCTGGTCAATGAAAAGTTTTACTTTGTCGATCTGCCGGGGTTCGGCTACGCCAGGACCTCGCAGGCGGAGAAAGAGCGATGGGCGGCACTGATGGAGGATTATTTCAACCGCTCCGGGCTGTTGTCGCTGGGCATCCAGCTTGTGGATATACGCCATGACCCGATGCCGGGCGATATGATAATGACAAAGTGGTTTCTGGCAGCGGGCGCAAGGTTCATTGTGGCGGCAAACAAGTCCGATAAGATCAGCCGCAGTGCAGTGCCCGGAAAACTCGAGGCGATCCGCTCCGGCCTCGGACTGCCGCCCCACGTTCAGGTCATTGAGTTTTCCGCCCGTCTCGGCACAGGAAAAAAGGAGCTCCTGCGCGAGATCACGGGTACGCTGGCGTGAAAAAAGGGGAGTGTTTTGGAGCATATCAGGAATTTTTTCAGCGGGCTTGATCTCTCTGTTATATATGTTATCGCCGCGGCGTTCATTACGATAATATTCCATGAGGTCTCGCACGGATATGCCGCCTACCTGCTCGGCGACAGGACCGCGCGCGACAGAGGGCGGCTTTCGCTGAACCCTCTGCGCCATGTCGACGTTCTCGGACTGCTTATGATGATATTTTTCCGTTTCGGCTGGGCGAAACCCGTACCTGTGGATATGGGGAGTTTCAAAAGACCGAGACTGGGGATGGCTGTAACGGCATTGGCGGGGCCTGCGTCAAATATGATACTTGCGTTTCTCGCGATGCTGCTCCGGGCCGCCGCTGTGTTTGCGCTCATAAAATTCGGGTGGGGGCAGGCATTCGTCGATTTTTTCGGCACGCTCGCGACTCTCAGTACAGGTATCGGTATATTCAACCTTATGCCCATACCGCCTCTCGACGGTTCTAAAATATTATTCGCGTTTCTGCCAGGCAGATGGTACCGTTTTGTCCTGAAATATGAGAGATACGGTATGCTGATCCTGGTCGCCGTGCTGTATTTCGGCCTGATAGACGGGTTTTTGAACGCTGCGGTGGGAACCGTGGCGGGGGCGTTCTGGCGTGCCGTCGCGCGGCCTCTGGCTGCGCTGCTTTAGGAGGGGGACCAATGGTGACACCTACGTACATCCTCCCGGAGGTAATAAAGGACAAGGGTGAGCATCCGGGCGATTTTGAAGGGCCGCTCGATCTGATCCTCAGTATGCTCGCCAGAGACAAGATCGCCATCAGAGATATCAAAATATCTCTGATCCTCGAGCAGTATTTTGAATACCTGTCGAATATGGAGCGCATGGATATCGAGGTGACCAGCGAATTTGTCGCAATGGCGGCTCACCTCGTCTACCTTAAGACGCAGGAGATGCTCCAGGAAGAGACCGGGGAAGAGCTGAGCGAGCTTGAGCAATTCATGCGCGCACTCGAGGAGAGACAGAGCGCCGAGCGGTTCGGCGCGTTAAAGACAGTATTTCCGGCTCTGGCAGAGAGGTACGAGCGGGCTTCGGGATCGTACACGCGCTATCCCGAGCCTCTGGAGAAGGGAAAGCGCGAATACAAGCACGATAAGAACGACCTTATCGCAGCCATGCGGGGCTTATCGGAGGCCTCAGGGATAAGAAAGCGCGCCGAGTCAAAGATAGCGGACGTTGTGCCCAGACCGGAGATCTCGGTCGAAACGAAGATCTCGCAGATCATGAGGGCTCTCTCCGGGGCCCGTGAGACCACACTGAAAGATCTTTTCCGCCTGAGCAGGAACCGGTCCGAGATAGTGGCGACCTTTCTCGCCGTACTCGAACTCTGCCGGCGGAGTTCGGTCAGAGTATTCGGCAGGAGATCCGACTACAGGATCGTCCTCGGCGACAAAGACAGATCCGGGGCAGACGAGTGACACAGAGGTTTCAAAATGGAAGATAACGACAGGGCCTGTCAGCTGGAGGCGGTACTGTTCGCCGCGGGCGAGCCGGTGAGCGCGCAGCAGCTGTGCTCAAAACTTGATATATCGCAGGAACAGCTCCGTGCCGCGGCCGAAAAGCTATCGGACTACTACCTCTACGAAAGGCGCGGCTTACGGCTGCTCTACCTTGACGGGGCATATCAGCTGGTGTCTTCGCCCGAGCATGCGCAGGCCGTGCGCGCGGTACTCGAGCGGAGCCGTCCGCAGAAGCTCTCGCCTGCCGCACTTGAGGTGCTGAGCGTGATAGCCTATTATCAACCTGTGACAAAAGTCTATATCGAGCAGCTCAGGGGCCTCGACTGCTCGTACACACTTGCGAGCCTGGCCGAGCGCGGGCTGATCGAGGAGGCCGGACGTCTCCTGGCTCCCGGAAGGCCGATCCTCTACAGGACGACAAAAGAGTTCCTGCGGGTTTTCGGGCTCTCGTCTCTCAGTGAGCTTCCGAAATTGCCCGCGGGTGATGAAGACACGCAGCTGAGTCTGGAAGACCTGATGGAGAAGGTATAGAGATGTGGGCTTTGTACGCGGCAGGAGCCGTAATAGCGGCACTTTTTCTGATTGCCGTTATTCCTCTGCGGCTTTCGGCAAAGTATGATGCGGACGGTTTTGCGCTTGCGGTGCATGCCGGACCGGTCAGCGTTGTTTGTATACCGTCCAAAAAAAAGAAAAAGATAAAGGCACGGCCCAAGGAAAAAAAAGCGCCCGCGCGTCCGCCTCGAAGAGAGCTCGCGCGTGTCCTCCTGGAGGTTATAAAAAAGATCCCGGGGGAGGTGAACGTGGACAGGCTCCACGTCCGGTATATCGCTGCCGGGGCCGATGATCCGTTTAAAGCGGCGTTATCCTACGGCGGCGGTTATGCGCTCAAAGGTATGATAGCGGCTTTTCTTGAGAACACTTTCAGAAAAGTGAAAGATTTCGAATACGAGAGCGCAGTCGATTTTCAGGCGGAAGAGAACTCGGTGACGGCGAGCGGACAGCTGTCGATGCGCGTGTGGCAGGCTGCTGCGATCGCGCCGAAAATACTTGTATTGCTTACAAAGTCAAAAACCGATTCGAGAAATATATCCCGAAAGGAGCGGTAAGTATGGAAAACGGCGGCATAGCTGAAGTCCTCCGGACAACGATCGACAAGATAAGGGACCTCGTGAACACCGAGATGGTCGTAGGCAACCCGATAGCGATCCCGAATGATATAACTCTTATCCCCGTGTCGCGTGTGATGTTCGGGTTTGCTTCGGGCGGTTCCGATTTCGACGGAAAAAAAGGTCAGGACGCGAAAAAGAACTTCGGAGGGGGAGCAGGCGGGGGAGCAAAAGTCGAACCCGTGGCGTTTCTGGTCGTGAAGGACGACAGCGTTCGCGTCGTGACAGTGGAGCAGCCGACTACGATCAGCGCCATAGAACGGGCCGTCGACTTAGCGCCCGAACTCATCGAAAAGTGCGTGAACCTTTTTAAGAAGAAAGAGGAGTCCGGTTTCCGGGGAGACGAATAATGCGGCCTGCCGCGTGCACCATATATCGGGCGAGGTCATGATACCGCGCAGGTGTACGATAATGCCCCGATATGGAAGGCAGGCGGTTGTGCAACAATGTTGAAAAAGCTGTGCCTGGTCGTCCTTTTTATTTCGCTGTCATGCGCCGGGGGGACCGGAGCGGGCGCGCAGGTCTGCGGTGCGATCCGGAACGACTATGCTCCTTCCGCATCATGCGCAGTGCTCATCGACGCCGACAGCGGTGAAGTGCTGTATGAGAAGAACCCGGATACCAGGCGCCCCATGGCCAGTACCGCAAAGGTGATGACGGCGCTCGTAGCGCTCGAAAATTATGATCCGGACGAGATCGCGACTGTTTCAAAGCGGGCGGCGTATCAGGAGGGCTCGTCGGTTTATCTTACGGAAGGCGAACGGATAAGCGTTAACGAACTGCTCTATGCACTGCTCCTTGAATCCGGGAACGACGCGGCCGTGGCTCTGGCCGAGCACTGCGGGAGCTATGACCTTTTTGTGGAAATGATGAATGAGAAGGCAGTCCTGCTCGGCCTTTCAAACACGTTCTACTCGAACCCCACAGGCCTCGACGATCCGTCTGGCTGCACGACGGCGCTTGACCTGGCAAGGCTCCTTGCACATGCAATGAAAAACGCCGGCTTTGCGAAGATCTCGGGGACGCGAAAGATCGGGTTCGGCGGCAGGGTCTTTGTCAATCACAACAAGCTGCTCTGGTACTACGAGGGCGTGGACGGGGGGAAAACGGGCTATACACGCCTTGCGGGGCGCACGCTCGTCACAACCGCGTGCCGCAACAACAGGCGGCTCGTAGCGGCCACCCTCAACGACCCGTGCGACTGGAGCGACCACATAAATATGTACTCAAGCGAATTCGACAAAGCATAGCAGAGAGGGCGAGATGGAGCGACTGCAGAAGCTGCTCTCGGCAGCAGGCATCTGCTCAAGGAGAGATGCGGAAGAACTGATCCGTTCGGGCCGTGTGGCAGTGAACGGGGTGACAGCCGTGCTCGGTCAGAAGGCAGACCCGTTAAATGATCTGGTCACACTGGACGGCAGGCGTGTAAACCCGGGTGGGAGGCTCGAGTATCTGGTCTTAAACAAACCCGCGGGCGTCGTCACGACCCTTTCGGACGAGAAGGGCAGAAAATGTGTGAAGGATCTTGTGCGGACCAGAAGCCGCGTTTTTCCCGTCGGCAGGCTCGATATGTATTCCGAAGGCCTTCTGATCCTCACAAATGACGGGGAGTTCGCGCACATTATGGAGCATCCTTCGGGCTCCGTCGAGAAAGAGTATCTCGTGCGTCTGAAAGGTGACCGCACTCAGGATCACGCAAAACTCTCGCAGCCATTCGAACTTGACGGAGCGACGGTGCGCGCACGCGTCAGGCTCCTTTCCGCGACCCCCGAAAACTCGCTCTTGTCCGTCACTTTGACTGAGGGAAAAAATCGTGAAATTCGCAGGATGTGTTCTCACCTGGGTTTTCACGTGCTGCAGATAAGGCGTATCCGCGAAGGGGAGATCCGCCTCGGGGATCTGAAAAGCGGCGCATGGCGGCATTTTACGGACAAGGAGCTTGAATACATAGACAAGCTTAAAAGGGAACGTGACGGGAGCATTGAATGAATACGGAACTTAAGGCGCGGGTTCAGAAAGAAAACTTGCGCCT
>JAAYAR010000063.1 GCA_012719235.1 Clostridiales bacterium | reverse complement strand
GAGGTATGTCATCGCCTCTGCTCCCTTCCGGGCGTCGGGATCTGGACTGCCGAAATGCTGATGATATTCTCGATGCTGCGCCCCGATATTATAAGCCGCGGGGATCTGGCGATCCTGCGGGGCCTCCGCATCGTCTATGGGCTCGAAGAGATAACGCCCGAACTGTTTCAAGAATATAAACGCCGTTACAGCCCTTACGCGACCGTGGCGAGCTTATACCTCTGGGCTGCGGCGGCGGGGGCCGCCGGGAAACCGAACGAAAAAACCCCGCCTTGAGGATACAGATCCGGTATATGCCGCCGGTATGCCGGGCTGCGCTCGTGACCGCAACTAAAACTTCATGACATACTTCAGTTCGGTGCTGTCCATATCCGACATTCTGTTCCTCCGCCTCCCCGAAGAGTCCTCGAGGGTGAATCCGAGCTTTTCCATCACTCGGCAGGAGGGGATGTTCTCGCTGTCACAGTGCGCTTGAAGCTCCCTGACTTTCAGAACTTCCCGCGCGAAAGCCGCCACGGCCCCAGCGGCCTCGGTGCAATAGCCCTTTCCACGGAAGTCTTTGTGCAGGATCCAGCCCATCTCGCCCGCGGTGCGGGAATCGTCCAGCTCGACGCTTACAGAACCGATATGGTCAGAGCCAAGCACAACGGCAAACTCATATAACGACCGGTCTTCCTTTTCCCACTCTTCCCGAACTCTGTCCAGATAGGTCTTTGTCTCAGCGATGTCCGCTGTCGGTAGAAAAACCATGTATCTCGTGTTTTCGGCATCGCCCGCATAACTGTGCGCAGTATACAGATCATCTGCAGTCAAAGGCCGCAGCGTAAGGCGCTCCGTCTTAATAACCATCGTTCATTCACATCCCGCTGTCTTCGTTATTTTTTCAAAGATACCACGCTCGGCGCAAGGGAGCAACAGAACGGCGGCATTTCGCCTGAATATTTCGTCCGCCCTGTCCCTTGACTGAGGTCAGCGGCTGATGGTATCCTTATACATATCTGCGCGGGATTAACACAATTATCTTATTCAAAGGTGATGAAAATGAAAGAGACTAAAACGCTGGCACCGCTGAGCAAAATGCCCTTCACCAGCGCCGGTTCGAAATTCGTGCTGTGCACAACGAGCGGCGGCAACGACTCCTTCGGCTACGGCAAACTGATGATCGGCTCAAATCATCCGAACGGAGGTTACCGAACCACCAGGTTGTTCCGCGTACAACTGACTTATAAGGGCAGGCTCATCCCCTGCGCTTATGTGACGACACCTACAGAACTTCGCATGGAATCCGACTACGGCTGCGTCAAATTCTGTTTCCCCGAGCCCCATCTGCTGTGTTTCAAGGGTGAGGGCGATGTCGGCCTGCGCATATACGGTCCGATGGGCCCGCAGCACGAGTCCTGCCGGAACATGCTTGACGGCACATGGCAGATCTGCTGGACCAATATGAACAACTGGCTGTTTGTCCCCGTCAGCGGCAAGTTTACGATGGATGCGCCCTACGATTACAGGGGGACAAAATCAAAATACATCTGTGCAGACTGGGTCCGCGACGGCGAAACGCCGTTTGAGGGCATAATCGAAGAATCCAACCTTTACGCCGTTCGCCGCGCTTCATATCCCACGTATGAAGAAGGGCTGATAAAGTCCACAGATACCTTTAACGATTTCCTCGAAAACACGGTCCCCGCGGCGGCCGGGCTTGACAAGGATTTCAGGATAAAAGCCGCATGGATAGCCTGGGCCCATCTCGCCTACCCTGAGGAGGGCAGCCAGTACAAATACCACATGTTCAGAAGCCAGCAGGAATGTATGCCGTTTGCCATGGCCTGGCATCAGTATTACCACGCCTGCACCTTTAATAAGAACAAGGAGTTCGCCTGGAGTCTGATAATGAGTCTGTTTGAGCTCCAGCGCCCGGACGGTCAGCTGCCTGACGCCGTCTCCGACGACGTTTCAAAGTTCCACGCCTGTAAACCCCCTATCCAGGGTTTTTCATTCTTGTGGCTTATGGACCATACGGATATCTTTGATAACGAAAAAAATCGGATCGCAACCCTTGCCGATAAGCTGGAAAAAAACCTCGCCTGGTATATGCGGACCCACGACCTCGATCACAACGGCATTCCCGAATACCAGCACTCGGACGAATCCGGCTGGGACGACAGCTCCGTATTCAAAGCTCCCCCGGTGGAGAGCCCGGACTTCGTCGCTTATATGGCTCTCGGTTATGAAGCTCTCAGCCGTTTTCGCTCTATCCTCGGCGATGAGGCCGCCGCCGAAAAGCATATGGCGCAATCGCAGGCTTTTGTCGACCATCTTGTCAACGTGATGTGGGACGGCGAAAAATTTAACGCGCGCACCGCCGGCACCTTCGAAATTGTCGATACCTGGTCGGCAATGCTCTACATTCCGGTCATACTCGGCAAGAGGCTGCCCGAAAATATACGGGAAAAGCTCTGCGCCGACCTTATGAACGAGGACATGTACCTTTCTCCGAACGGCATCAGGACAGAGAGTATATCAAGCTTTGATTTCGAGGGCATGTGGACTCTGGGTTCCGTACTGCCTCCCGTGCAGTTTATTATGTGCGTCGGGCTCGACGCCTGCGGGCACCCCGAATACGCGGCGGAGGTGACCCGGCGCTACGCCGCTTTTCTCGACGAATCCGGTTTCGATATCGGAGACTGCACCGACGACCGCTTGTGGCTGCATAACATGTGGTGCAGCTGGCCGGCATCTATCATCCTGTTTCTGGCGGAACAATACCTTAAATAGCAATTTGATCTCCTATATGCCGGGCAGGGGAAGTATAGACCTTCCCCTGCCCGAAGTGTGGCCGGATATATCCGGATGACCGCATATTGAATATCATTCCGCATCGCGAAATGACTGCGGTCACAGTATTCTGTTTTTAACAGCCTTTGTTCCGGGTCTAACAGAAGCCGTACTCCTCCGCTTTCTCCTCTATATACTCCCGGACTTTTTCGCGGCTGAGTCCCAGTGCAGCAGCGAACTCCCCGTAGAGCATATCTTCCGCCCGCCGTTTGTATCGCGTATCGATCGCGCCCAGCCGTTTGCCCTGCTCTTTGCATGCCCTGTTTCTTTTCCAGATGCTCCTGAGCACACGCATGAGCGCTTTACAGTCGTACGAGTTAATCTCCTCCCTGTAATAGCTCTCAAGTGTTCTGGAATCAAGTCCATCACAGTTTTTAGGCTTTATTGACGGCAGCATCACAACAATGCTCTCAACTTCACTTCGTGAAATGATCGGCCGCATCAAAGAACTTGTATTAACAGGCGTGTAGACCCTTCCGTTTCGGTAAAGCGGCGCAAGCGTGTAGTAGGATATATCTCCGGCCCACGAGTGATCGATCGGGCCCACGTCCTCAACTTTACATACGCCTTCTCCTTCATATACTACAAGCTCTCCTTCTTTGAACACTGTTGCTCTTCTCCCTTCTGCCCCGTCCCGGGGCGCATCGGATTTCCGATATTATTTCATTTATATTTATTGTACCACATTATCCGGATTAATGTAACAGAATAACCGGCTCTGTGCTGATTTAACATAATTGTTTGATCCCATTATGCGATTTATACACGGGCTTCTCCGGATAGCCCCGTCTTCTGCGCCGGGAACCGGATATCCGAACATCTGCGTTTGCTGGCCCGGCCGGTATGATGTTCACAGTTCGGCGATGTTTCCTCACGCGCTTTATGATATCATTCTGTCGTGCGGCAGGACCGGGTTTCCGGAAGAAAACCCGGTCCTGCTGCGGCGTGTAATATTTACCGAAGGAGTATCGAGATGAATATTGCGCTCTGTCTGACTCCGAAATGCAACGTAACTTTTTTATACTCGGACACAACATTGCAGCAGGGTATGCGCAAACTGCGCAGCAGCGGTTTTTCCGCCGTCCCGGTCATAACAAAAGACGGACTGTACGCAGGTTCCGTAAGCGAGGGAGACCTGCTCTGGCATCTGCTCGGCGACCGGGTGACAGATAACCTGACTCTCGACCTGTCCGGAAAACTCGTATCCGACGTGCTCAACACCGACCGCAACCCCCCTGTCCCTATCACAGCCCGGATGGACGACGTCCTGGAGAGATCTCTGAAGCAGAACTTCATCCCCGTTGTCGATGACAGAGGCGTTTTCATCGGCATTGTAACAAGGAAGAATATTATCGACCGGTACGTTTTGAAGAACTGAAAAACCGGGACAGCCCGGGATATGCGCTGACAGATTTTCCGGCAGCGCACGGCCACTCTTGTAACGCTGCGGTTTCCCGGCAGGTCATTCCGGCGGCTTAAGTCCTCGCCCCGCGCTGCTTCCCGGCCGGGCTCACGAGGATCACGGTCCTTTCCTGCCCAGTACCGGTATAAGCCGTTTCCCGAGCAGCGCAGCAAGAGCGCAGAGAGCTATATCCTTCGGCAGGGTTATCAGGAAACCCGAAAGGAATAAACTTCGCGCCGCTACGTTGTTTCCGAGATAAAACGTACTAATAGCCCAATAATAAGCCATCCCCAAAGCATACATCGTAATCATCCCGATCAGGGCCCCCGCAAATATCCGCCCGAACGTCGGCCTCGGGCCCGCGTGGGAGATCTTCCCCGATATCAGTGCAGCTGCGCAGAAGCCGACGATATAGCCGAAGCTCGGCATAAAAATATACGTGATTCCTCCGCCCGAAGCGAATATCGGCAGTCCTGCAAGTCCCAGAATGATATAGCAAAGAACGCTGAGAGCGCCCAGCCTGCTCCCCAGCAGCACCCCCGCCAGCAGGGCAAACATGAACTGCAGCGTGAACGGCACGGGCGGAAGAGGTATCCTTATAAACGCCCCGGCTGCCGTCAGCGTTGTAAACAGTGCGCAGAGCGCTATATCTCTCGCGCGCATTTTTTTCTTTTCCATTTATCCTCCGTTAGATTTTTATGCTGATTTCCCCGCTGCTCAATGTCCCTTCGGAACCGTCTTCATATACGACCAGGAGGCGGCAATTCTCGTCTATGTCGAGCACGTGCGCTCTTTTTTCTTCGCCTCCGCCAATGACGGTGACGTCTTTGCCGATAACGACGGACCGCCTTTTGTAGTCATTTAAAAACGTTTTCCTCTCAAGTGAGCGGTAATAATTCATAAAACGGTTCAGTATCTCGGCTGCCAGCCGGCTCCGCACCCCTCCCGCAGGATTTTTTGTAAATATCGCGGCGGCTGTCTCGCGAATATCCTCCGGATATCCGCCTTCCGGCTGCCTGACGTTGACTCCGATACCCACAATCGCGAACTCAAGCCCACCCGTCTCCATTGCGATCGCGGCTTCCGTCAGGATGCCGCAGACTTTTTTGCCTTTTATCAAGACGTCGTTGACCCATTTGATCTGCGCGCTCTGTCCGGATATCTTCTCGATAGACAGCGCCACGGCACTTGCGGCGGCTGTCGTCAGAAACAGCGACTCTTCCAGAGAACAGGTCGGGCGGAGGAGGACCGACATATAGAGACCGGCCCCAGCCGGCGAGTGGAAACTTCTCCCCCTTCTGCCTCTTCCCTCTGTCTGCTCGTCGGACAGTACAACGAGCCCTTCGGCCTCGCCGTTGAGAGCACATTCCCGCAAAAATACGTTTGTCGAATTTACCGTCTCCAGTTTTTTTAAGCGAAGGTTCTTCGCGGCCCCTCTCAGGCGTTCCTTTACCGCCTCAGGTGTCAAAACGTCGGCGGTTTCATGGAGCATATAGCCCCTTCTTGTAGTCGCTTCGATGGCGCAGCCCTCTTCGCGCAGCGTCCTGATCGCCTTCCACACGGCGGAGCGCGTAATTGACAGCTCCCTTGCTATCTGTTCACCGGAGATATATGAGCCCCGGTCCCTGTTCAGGATCTCCAGAACTCTTCTCTTTACGGACACCGCGATCACCTCGGTAATTACCATATCATATCGGGCCGACATTGTAAACCATTATCTATAACAAAGTCGACAATTCGCTCGCCGGTATTGTTTAAGCAGACCGGACCCGTAACTATATGGACCACATTCATGTTAATCCTCTCGCGGGGCAGATCCCGTGAAGTGATCCGCAGGGCGGGGAAAAATTCCTCCGCCCTGCTCCGGTCATATATGTAATCTCTATCGCAATGACCCGCCGCCGTCCGGATCACCGCAAATGGTCCCGCTGAAGTCAGAGATCCGGCGGAGCCACATTGGGCGCGACATACAGCGAAAGAGGAAAAATCGGAAAGCACCTTTCATAGATCTCGTCAAAATCGGTGATGGGGAGCGGGTTTTCTCCCAGTCCTATCTCGACCGTATAACCCGGCCTGTTGTGATCCTGTATAAACCAGTCTTTGTACCCCGCAAAACCGGAACTGTACGGTGTCGTCTCGACGGCATATCCGGTGTTTCTTGAGAAGAGCTGCGCTATTTCGTATGAACCTTCCGGTTCATAGTCCAGATATTTCCAATATATGACTTCACCCTGCGTATGAAGGCTGATTGTGATCCGAAACCTCAGATTTCGCGTTAAAACGTACATCGCCTCGCTCTCGGGCGCGGACAGCGGCTCTTCACCGACATAGTCGCGCGGGGCAGGTGTTGTAAAACCCTGCTCGAACTTGATCTCTTTCGCAGTTTCCCACCCCGCAGGGTAGTTGAGATTCAGGTCTGTCCCTGTTATGTTGGCTTTCCAGCCCGACGGAAAAGGGATATCCGGATAACGTGACCCAATCCTGACTGCCCCGCCGTAAAGCGGGTTTGATTCGCTGAACGTGCCGTTGACGAGTTCCGCCCCGTCGGGATTGACAAGAGGAACGGCATACAGAACCGTGGTCCTGTACAGCCGGCCGACATCCAGCCCGTATATCGGCCTGCCCGAGGCGACGCTTTCCGCATATTCCTCAATAAAACGGAATAAAACGGGCGTCGTGATCCACTCGTTCGCGTGATGCGCGGCATTCATGAAGACCTGTGCGCCGCCTTCGCCCATCGAGAGAGACCAAAGCGGCGCGCCTGCAACGCTGCGGCCCCAGATGCCCCTCCCGATAAAAGGGTATCGGGCGGTCAACTCATCGACCGCCCGGTCGTATATGCGGCTGCTGAAATCGTCTGTAACCAGGGTTTTGTATATGTCCGGCATGCTCTCCCCCCAGCCGTCAGAGATTTTTTACTGCTCTGTCCATCTCCCGCTGTGCGTCCCTGCGGGCCGTATCCTCCCTCTTGTCGTGAAGTTTCTTTCCTTTTGCGAGCGCCAGCTCCATTTTTACGCGTCCGTTTTTAAAGTACAGCCTGAGAGGTATAAGCGCAAGACCGTCCTGCTTCACTTTGCCGAACAGGCGCATGATCTCTCTTTTGTGCATAAGGAGCTTGCGGTCTCTTTTTGGGTCGCGATTGAAGATGTTGCCTTTTTCATATGGGCTGATGTGCATGCCGACAACGAAGATCTCACCGTTTTTTATCACACAGAAGGAGTCGCGGATATTCGCCGTTCCTTGCCTGATCGACTTCACTTCCGTACCGGTGAGAACGAGTCCGGCTTCAAAGGTATCCTCGATAAAATAATCGTGATAAGCCTTGGTGTTCTTGATTGCGGCCGTTTGTTTCTGTTTCATGCTTGCGCCTCCCCGGAAAACTGTCCGTTAAGGCAATTATACCACACGAAAGTATGCGGGCCTACACGAAATATGCCCGCAGAAGACCGGTCCTCTTTTCGTTGAGCACCGTGTCCCCGTGCTCTTTCAGGTGCGCGGCAAACGCCGCCCCGCATTCAAGGCGCTCCCCGTATTCTCCGAGCAGTTGCGCGCTGCGGTTGTTAGCCGCGATACTGGCATACCACCAGCCGTCCAAATATGTAATACTGGCAGTCTCCCCGGGATCCCCTAGCGCTTCCACCGCTTCAAGCAATGTTTCAAAGTCGGGAAAAACAAAAACGGCGGGGACCGGAATCAACCTCCTTGCAAACACAAGCACGCCCGATTCGGCCGCAAAGGCCTCGATCTCCAGACTTCCGTCAACTTCGATCCCGGCGTCGTTGAAGGCCTCGTGCGCCAGTTTTTTTGCATCTTTCATATTCAGTATCTCCGGAGACAATCCCCTCTGTTCAAGGTCTTTGCGCCCGATAAAGAGGGCAACATCGAACTCATTGATAGGCTGTATTGTCATAGGCTATCCCCCATCCGTTACTTCTGATATACTTCTGCGGGCGCCCCGACCCACGCTGTCATTAACATTATATGCTCGATGTATCACGTCCGACAGCATAAATGTTTTCCATATTGCGCTTGCACGCCGTTTTCCGTTATTTTCCCGTATCTTTTTTTAGAATAAGCAGAAAATATGTTCGTAAATGCTGCAGCGGAGTGAATGCGCGGCAATGTGCCCTGCAGGTTCTGCCCGCGCCGGATTCTCCGGGCGTGTTCAGAAGCTATTCCGAT
The DNA here is from genome assembly GCA_012719235.1 of Clostridiales bacterium. Classification (GTDB taxonomy): domain Bacteria; phylum Bacillota; class Clostridia; order Oscillospirales; family Oscillospiraceae; genus JAAYAR01. The sequence goes on along the minus strand of JAAYAR010000063.1, from coordinate 69,946 downwards.
CGTTCGCTCCGGCACTTCCGAAAGGATTCCCTGCCGGAGATGGACATGCAGGGTTTACAAAAAGCGTCCGGGTCTTGCGAGCAGACGCCGGACCGACGAAAAGGGCTGCTCTGAAATAATTCAGGGCAGCCCTTATTTCGGATTACGGATCAGTAGATGTTGGTAACGCGAATGACACCTTCGATGGCGGGGAGCTCTGGCAGCTCGCTCACGTCATAGAGGGCGTAACTTATGCCTTTCCTCGTGCCTCCGGCAAACGCCGTTATGGAGCATCCGGCCGCAGTTATAGCCTCGCTGATCTTCGCCTGCAGTTCCGGTAAATCTTTATAGATCACGCTGATCCGATGAGGCGCGCTCTTTTCAAGCCTGACCGCGGGGAAATTGACCGAATTTCTTATGTTGCCATTTTCCAGGAAATCCTTCAGCTCCTGTACTGCCATACATGCGCAGTTTTCCTCGCTCTCGGGCGTTGAAGCGCCGAGATGCGGGATACATATGACGTTTTTCTTTCCTATCAGCTCGGCATCGGGGAAATCTGTTACATAACGGCTGACTTTTCCGCTTTCGATGGCCGCAAAGAGGTCTTTGTTGTTGACAAGGCCGCCGCGGGCTATATTTATAATACTGACACCCTGCTTCATTGAACTCAGCGCCTGTGAGTTTATCATACCCTTTGTATCCGCGGTCTGCGGTACGTGGAGAGTGATATAATCGCTTTTTGCGTAAATCGTATTAAGATCCTTCGCACAATGAATCGAAGGGTTCAATCCCCAGGCGGTCTCGACGCTGAGAAACGGGTCATAACCGTAAACCGTCATGCCCAGACTGATCGCAGCGTCGGCCACGCGCGCGCCTATAGCCCCGAGTCCGATAACTCCGAGCGTTTTTCCCGCGAGTTCAGGTCCCGCGAATCTGTTTTTCTCTTTCTCAACGAGGGCCTCAGCCTGTTCATTTCCGGCCAGGCTCTCGACCCAGCGAATGCCGCCCACAATGTCACGGGATGCCAGGAACAGGGCGCACAGCACGATCTCCTTGACGGCGTTGGCATTTGCTCCGGGCGTATTGAAAACAACTATTCCCTCACAGGCACATCTCTCGCACGGGATATTGTTTGTGCCCGCCCCGGCTCGTGCAATGGCGCGGAGTTTTTGATCAAACTCGCTTGAGAGCATGTCCGCGGAACGCACAATTATCCCGTCCGGCGAATCGGCATCGGAGGAAACCGTGTAGTGCTCTTTATCCAGAGCCGTCAGGCCCTCCGGAAAAATTTTATTGAGTGTCTTGATAGTGAACATCCGGCACCCTCCTTCAGTTATTTTTTTCAAAAGCTCCCATAAAATCGACCAGCTTTTCTACGCCCTCCATGGGCATGGCGTTATATATGGAGACGCGCATGCCGCCCAGAGTCCTATACCCTTCCAGGTTGACAAACCCGGCGGCCGCCGCTTCCCTGATAAATTTCTTGTCCAGTTCTTCACTTTCCGTGCGGAACGTCACGTTCATATCCGAACGGGAGTCCTTATCGGCGCGAGCGATGAACATTCCGCTGTTGTCGATATAATCGTACAGCAGTGCGGCTCTTTTTGACTTGATCTTCTCCATCTCTTCGACGCCGCCGAGATCCGCAAGCCAATCCAGAACAAGTCCGAGTATATAGACGTTGTAAGCAGGCGGGGTATTATACATGGCGTTCTTCTCGATCTGTATTTTGTAATCCATGACGGTGGGTGTCTCCGGTATTGCGTGTCCGGCGAGGTCTTCCCGTACAATAACTACCGTCAACCCTGCACCGGACATATTCTTCTGGGCGCCGGCATAGATGACTCCGTATCTGGATACGTCAACAGGCTTTGACAGGATGTGAGAAGACATGTCGCAAACAAGAGGCACGTCTCCCACGTCCGGTATATACTTCCATTCGGTGCCGTAAACGGTGTTATTTCCGCAGTAATGGAAATATGACGCGTCCGGATCCGGATCAATATCGGCTTGCTTCGGTATGTAGACGTGATCCCTGTCCGCAGATGACGCGGCTATGCGGACCTCACCGTATTTTTTTGCTTCTTTATAGGCGTTTTGCGAGAAGTTGCCCGTGATCGCATAATCCGCTTTGCCGGTTCTTCCGATAAGATTCATCGGAACAGCGGCAAACTGAAGGGTGGCCCCGCCCTGTAAAAAGAGTATCTTGTAGTTGTCGGGGATCTTGAGAGCCGTGCGAAGTTTTTGCTGAGTGCCGTTGAAGATCTTTTCATACAGCTTGGAACGGTGGCTCATTTCCATCACCGACATTCCGGAACCATCGTAGTTTGTTATCTCTTTTGCTGCCCGCTCAAGTACCGGAAGCGGCAGAATTGAAGGCCCGGCAGCGAAATTATACACGCGCTCGTTCGGCATTTGATTATCCCTCTTTTTGACGAAATTTCTCCATCTTTTTATTATCCGGTTATTCACGCGGAGCGAAAAGATTTTTTCTTATTATATCAGCTGTTTTCGCGATGTCAATTTCGCGATGATAAATACCAAAAATAATACATATTATGGCAAGAATCTTCCAGCATGTCGCCCGCTCGCGATGTATCGACGCGTGTAAATATGAAGCGCCCCCGTGCTGAGCACGGGGGCGCCCGTATTTCCCGGGGAAAACGTCCGAAGATCCCGGGTCACCCGCGGGTGGGGCTGTCGCTGCGCGGACCGGCTTCTTAGTCGACGGACGTCCGCGTTGCGACCCTCTCCGGCACATATTCATCAAACGTCACTCTTACTTCAAGCGTTTCTCCCTCGCGGTAAATGGTCAGGCTCGTCGTATCGCCTGCGGAGAACTTCGCGATCTCGGCTTTGAGCTGAGCGCCGGACACAACTTTAACGCCGTTGATAGCGGTTATGATGTCGCCGTGTTTTATCCCGGCTTTCTCGGCGCAGCCGCCTTCAACCGTGCTTTCAACGTAAACGCCCGTCGGCACACTGTAATAATACGCATACTGAGCGTCGACGTCATAATAGTAGATTCCCATATAGGCTCTGCCTTTGACGTAACCGTATTGCGAGAGGTCGTTTGCAATATCGACAACATCGTCTATCGGAAGCGCAAAAGCCAATCCCTCTACGCCGGAAAGCGAATACTTGGCTGTAGCCACACCGATCACTTCGCCTTTGGAATTGAACACGGGGCCGCCGGAGTTGCCGGAGTTTATCGCGGCGTCGATCTGGAACATATTCTGAAACGTTCCATCGACATTAATGCTCCTGTCCAGGGCGCTTACGTGCCCCGTGGTGAGCGTAAATGTCAATTCTCCCAGGGGGTTGCCGATGACGCTGACCTCTTCCCCGACCCGGCATTCATCCATATTTCCGAGAACGACGTAATTCAGATCATAATCAACGTCTATCTTCATAAGCGCAACGTCCCCGGCCGTATCCGCGCCTATCAGTGTTGCGTCGTGAGTCGTGCCGTCGAACAGCAGCACTTCAAAATCTGTCCCCTTGCTCACAACGTGGGCGTTTGTGATGATATACCCGTCGGGAGAGATAATAAAACCGCTGCCGGAGACGGGCGTCGACGTGATCTGCCCGAAGATATTCGTTCCGGTGATCTCGGTTGAGATACCCACGCAGGCGGAGGCATAGTTGTCGTATATCTCCATCGGGGTGAGTGCGTTGCCGGGGCCGGTGTAAGTAGTCAATACTTTTCCCGAGACGATCGATTCAGGTTTATCGGTCTTATCTTCTTCGGGGGCAGTGTTGCCCGGTTCATCGCTGTCTCCGATATCCCCGACAACGTCTTCGTGTCCGCTGCCCCGGTTAAAGTCCTTCATGGCGTAGTAGCTGACGATTCCGGCCGCGCTGCCGATTATCGCAACACACAAAATAAGCGCAACCACTTTGAGCCAACGATGCTTTTTCTTTTTTTGCACCCTGTTGTCCTGCGGAGGCATGCCGTATGGGCCGTACGAATTGTAGTATTGGTTCTGTCCGGGACCGCCGACCTCGGAATACGGATTGCTCCGGTGTACGTAATAGCTGTCCGGGGGAGCATTCGGTATCTGGTTTGCCTGCTGGGGATTCATTTCCTGTGTACTGCCGTTCACCGGGCGGAAGCTCTGCTCTCCGGCCGGGCTCTGTGCTCCGCGCTCTTCGTTCATGTTATTAAACGCACCTTCCGAGCTGCGGTCATCATCTCTTCTATTTACGTACGGATCGCTCATACGTCTCACGCTCCTTTTTGGTTTAGTCTATATATTCCCTGATTTCATGTTTATATTTTAGGCAGCACTTGTGTAAAAAACATGAATAATTTTCAAAAATATTTGAAATATATGACTACAACTTTATGAACGCCCCAACAAAAAGCGTGCCGCGGGAAGAGACCGTGCGCCCTCATCCGCCGCGACCGCCGAAAGACCTCCCGCTGTCTGCCGCACCGGCCCGCATTTCAGGTATCTCTGCGGCCTGACTCCCGGCTTGTCTGGCGGCGCAGGTCCTCAATTGCCGCCTTAATGTCCCTTACCGTGTTTTTAAACACGCCCGTTTTACAGAAATTCAAAAAGATGAGAAGCAGTATAGGGCACCAGATCATGCCGAATATGCCGTTGAGAACATAGCCCGCATAGATGCTCACGAGCAGCTGAACGGGTGTGAGCCCCGGCTTTGTCTTGGGAAATGATGATTTCACAAGCGCGCACACGACCCTCACAAGCAGATAGATGCAAAGAAGAGCGATCCCTTTGCGAATGCTCCCGGACAGCAGACAAATACCGGCCCAGGGAATGAGTATCGTACCGGAACCGAAAAACGGGACGAAACCCACAATAGAGATAAGCAGCGCGACAAGCAGCGCATAGCTCTGGCCGATAATCAAAAACCCTATGGTCATCATTGCAAACGCAAGGACCATCAGGATAAATTTCTCTTTTACGTAGCCTCCTGCGACGACCATGAAGTTGTCTTTGATGCCTTTGGCGTATTTCCGCACCGACATGCCGACGCTCTCGTTGATTTTCCAGCTCAGCCTCGGGTAATCAACGGTTATAAAGTAGGCCGACATAATGAACGCCACAAGTGCTACCGCGGCGCCCGCAACGCCGGAGGCCATCGAGCCGGTTATGCTTACCACCATGTCGACTGCATATCCCAGGCTGTCTTCAAGCCACGAAAGTACGGTATCGACCGCTTCCCAAAGGATCATCTCCGCACCGGAGGCCTTCTGCTCTCCGAGTCCCGACATTTTCATTTCAATTGCGCTTATTGTTTCCCCGAAATTCTGCCAGTGAGTCTCCCAATTGGAAGCGAGTGTCAGAAGTTCATATATAAGCGTATAGATCGCCCACACAAACACACCTACGATAGCGGCAAAAACGAGAATCAGAAGGATCACGGCTATAGGCTTTCTGGGCAGTTTCAGTTTTGCGGATATCCTCTTAATCAACGGATTCAGCGACCATGAAAGCAGCAGGGAGAATAAAAAAGGCAGGATCATGCCGATGATTCGCGGAACGATCAGAACGCAGGCCAGGATCACAATGACGAAAATCACAAAGCGGACAAGGATACGCAAATAAAGCTCCCGCCGTCCATTCGACGGACGTTGTTCGCTCACCATTTTACCCTCCTTTTCGCATTGCGATACTCCTGCGGGTTTATTCTATATCACAAACCCGCCGTTCGGACTGATAACCTGACCTGTGATAAAACCTGACTGAGCAAGAAACAACATTGTCTCGGCTATCTCTTCGGCAGTACCGAATCTCCCCAGAGGCGTCATCTCCATCATGCACTCGCGGGCCGAGTCGTCGTACTCCGCGTTCATCCGCGTATCAATTATACCGGGGGCGATACAGTTGACGCGAATTCCCGACGGCCCCAGTTCTTTGGCGAGTGCTTTTCCGAGCCCGATGAGCCCGGCTTTAGACGCCGAATACGCCGCTTCGCAGGATGCTCCCGCGAGTCCCCACATTGACGATACAAGCAGGATACACCCCGCTTTTCTTTGCACCATAGAGGGAATAACGGCCATGCAGGCATTTGCGGCGCCTTTCAGGTTCACGTCGATCACGCGGTCCCAGTCCTCTTCCTTCATCGTCTGAAATAAGCCGCAGTATGAGATTCCCGCGTTGCATATGAGAAGGTCTTCCGGTCCGAATCGTGCCCTTGCGGCGCGTACAAAATTCTCCGTCTCCTTACGCGAGGCGGCGTCGGCCCTGAACGCGAACGCAGAGCTTCCGATCTGCTCTTCAAGCGCCAGCGCTTCCCGCTCGGAATTAAGATAGGTAAACGCCGTATTCCACCCTTTCGAGGTAAACAGGCGGACTGCAGCGGCGCCGATCCCGCGGGACCCTCCTGTTATCAGCGCGTTCATTTTATCCCGTCAATCATCTCGACGCGCCTCGCGTGACGCCCGCCTTCAAACTCAGCAGCCAAAAAAACCTCGACCAGTTTTTCGGCGAGCCCCGTTCCCACGACGCGGCCTCCGAGCGCCAGGATCTGCGCGTTGTTATGACGGCGGCACATCTCCGCCGAGAACACGTCGGAACAGGAGGCGGCTCTTATTCCCGGGACTTTGTTGGCGGCCATCGCGATGCCCACCCCCGTACCGCAAAAAAGGAGTCCTCTGTCGCAATCTCCGTCAAGGATCGCTCTCGCAACCGCCTGCGCGTAGACGGGGTAATCGCAGCTCTCCTCCGAGAATGTGCCGTAGTCTTTCCAGTCGAATCCGTGCGAGTCGAGATATTTAATGATTTCCTGTTTTAAACGGTACCCTGCGTGGTCTGAACCCAGAGCAATCATATATACGTCCCTTTCTTCGTTCTGTCTCATGATCCGCGCTCAAAGCGGCAGATCAATCCGTGAAAATCCAATCCGAAAACCGGTAGAACGGGTTGGAAGATGTGGCATACATCTGTTTGACAAGGCCTCTGGTATACAGAACGTGTTCCGCTTTGAACAAAATCGGCACGATCGGTGCGGACTGCGCCAAAAATGTATAGAATTCACGGGCATCCACAGTCCCTTCCATATAGCCCGACAGCATTTCGTCGGCGGTCGCGTTTGAGTAATTGCCGTAATTCAAAGGCGCGTAACTGTAAAGAAGGCTTCGCAGGTCAAAATCGCTCTTAAGATTGATCTCCCCGTAATAAAGGTCAAAATTACGCGCATTGAGAGCGCGCATATAATCATCCCATTCAAGGACCCGAAGCGTGACGTCGATTCCGGCCTCGCGCATCGTATCCGCGATCATCTGCGCGGCCGAGACCTTGTTCCTGTTATCGTTATTGACTATGAAATCCAGCGAAAATTTGGTTTTATACCGCTCAAGGATACCGTCGCCGTCGGTGTCGCGAAAACCTGTTTCATACAGGGCGCTGAACATGGCTCCTTCTTCGTATGCATAGCTGTCTGCGAGCTCATTGTCGTATGCCGCGCTCAGCGGACTGACCGGAAGAACAGCAGCGTCGGCAAAGCCTTCGAAAAAATTATCGGCGATCGCTTTGCGGTCGATACCCAGCGACAGAGCGGCGCGAACGCCGGTCTCACCCGTGAAAAACCTGTCCGTATTGAATCCGATATACTGCATCGTCGTGGTCCCGACCCGCGCTCTTTCACTGTTGCCGCGGTAAACCACTGTTCCGGGTCTCGTCCTGTCGTATACGACGATATTCACCCTGCCTGTCTGGAAATCATAAAGCGTTTGTTCCTGCGATTTCGTCTCTATCAGAGCGATCGAGTCTGCACCCTGCGGCGACGGCCGATACCGATTCTTCACGAGAGACCGGCCTTCCGCCCCTTCGGAAAAAACATACGGTCCTGTTCCGGGAGGGGCTGCTTCATCTCCGGAGCCGTCGGGAATGACGGGGATGTCAAGAAGCCGCGGGAAAAATACGTTTGCCTTTTTTAGCGTTATCACTACCGTCTCATCATCCGCGGGAACGATAGACATGACATCTTCAAAACGCGGGGCAAACGCGCTGTTTGCCGCAGAGGCGAGGCCGTATGAATAGGCAACGTCACGAGCGGTCAGAAGTCTTCCGTCGCTGAATCTGACATCTTTTTTCAGCGTGAATTTCCAGCTCAGGTTATCGCTCGTTTCATAGGATTCGCACAGCCGGGGAACCGGCTCAAATTCCGGAGTCAGCTCGAACAGCCCTTCGTATATAAGGCATCCGATCAGACGGTTGAAGGTGTTGTCGCATTGATACGGATTCAACGGTGAGGACGTATAATACGCCAGGCCGACGCCCTCCGGAGGCGCTTCGGCCTCCGGAGCCGGTGTTGCGGTCTCAGGCACCTCGGGACTGTCTGTCTGACTTGCCTCCGGCGCCGCCGGAGGTGAAATACCCGACATGGAGCATCCCGCTGCCCCGAACAGCACGGAAGCCGCTATCAGCAATGAAACTATTAATTTTTTATTTCCAGTGGCCATCGGGTGTCCTCATAGCTTAAAAGCATAGTTATTTAAGCATTATAACGGCGGCCTGAACTCCTCTGCTTTGTCCTGACCGCCTGTGTGACCAGTACTTTGACGGTAAACAGCGGCTGCACTCGGGGTCCGCGCATATGTTGCCGCCGGCGAGCCCCTCCTCCTCCAGCGTTCTTGCGATAATGCCCTTGAGGTCTACATACCATTTTTCTCCGGGCACTTTTCTGATAAATCCGCTGACGTCAAAGCCCAGGGCTCCGATCGCCCGGACGACCTCTTCACCCGTTTCAAAGCAGCACGGACCGATGCCCGGCCCGATCGCGGCCAGCAGATTTCCCGGGAAAGTACCGTAACGGCCGCGCATAGCCCGCACGGCCTTTGCCGCTATCCCTGCCGCGGTGCCGCGCCAGCCCGAGTGGATCGCTGCGGCCGCACCTTTTACGGGGTCGTAAAGCAAAACCGGAATGCAGTCCGCGCTGAATACAAGAAGCGGTACACCGGGTCTGTCCGTTATAAGCGCGTCGCACTCATATGCCGTGTGTTCCCTGAGCCCCGAGTCCTCCGGCTTCGCTTCGCGCACACTGTCACCATGCACCTGCCGGGTCCGCACCGCTTTAAAGGGCGAGTATCCCAACGCCGCTGCAAGTAAAAAATGGTTCCTGTAGACGCTGCCGGGAGGTATGTCTTTTCCGAAATCAAGGTTGAGCCCGCTGCACGGCCCCTCTCCGAATCCGCTGCGTCGCGTCGTAAAGGCATGGACGACACCGGGCCGCATCAGCAGACCGGTTCGCCGAATCGTCAGAATTCCGGCCGTTTCGTCAAAAAACTCAGTCACTGCTGTGGGGATGCGGTGTTAAAGCCGCAGCATTTTTTATATTTTTTCCCGCTGCCGCAAGGGCAGGGGTCGTTCCTTCCGACTTTCTGCCCCTTTGTTCGGACAGGCTGTCTCTTAACGGTGCTGTCTCCGCCGGCGTTGGCAGACATCGCCCTGGCGACGCTCTTGCGCTTGATCTCCTCCCCTGTGCGAAGCCGCACGGTCAGGACGCGGCGGAATGTGGTCTCTCTTATGCCGTTTGTCATCTGTTCGAACATGTCGAACCCTTCGCGCTTGTACTCATCTATCGGATTGATCTGTGAGTATGCTCTGAGTGACACGCCCTGGCGCAGTTCGTGCATAGCGTCGATATGGTCCATCCAGTACTCGTCGACAGTCTGGAGCAGAATGACACGCTCTATCTCGCGCATCTTATCCGGACCTATCTCCTTTTCCTTTCGATCATATGCGGCGAACGCCCTCTTTGTCAGAAAATCCGTAACTTCCGCGGCTGTGGCTTTCGATGGGTCGGGGAACGCGCGGGCGAGTTCCCCTTTGGCAATACAGACACCGATATAGCCCGAGAAGGCGGCTTCCAACTCCTCCGGGGTCGTGAATCGCTCTTCACGCGAAAATACCTCGGCCACACCGCTGGAGATAGACCCGGTTATCATGCCCTCGATATTTGAGCGCACGTCCTCCCCGTCAAGCACTCGCAGGCGCTGCCCGTAAATAATGCTGCGCTGCTTGTTCATCACGTCATCGTATTCGAGAACTGTCTTTCTTGTCTGGAAGTTGCGGCTTTCCACTTTCTTCTGCGCGTTTTCGATCGCGGTCGACAGAACCTTAAAGTCAAGAGGCATATCCTCATCGATCTTGAGCGTCTCCATCATGTTGTGTATACGCTCTCCGCCGAAAAGGCGCATGATATCGTCTTCCATGGAGATATAGAACCGCGATTCTCCCGTGTCGCCCTGTCTGCCGGCGCGTCCCCGCAGCTGATTATCAATGCGGCGGCTCTCATGCCGCTCGGTCCCGATAATGAAAAGCCCCCCCGCAGCCTTTACACGCTCCGCTTCGACAGCAGTTTCCGCTTTATACTTTGCCAGTGCCTGCGCGTAACGCGCCCGCACTTCAAGGATCTCCGGATCATCTGTTTCGGCAAAACCGGTCGCTTCCGCGAGAAGGGATTCATCCACTCCGGCCTTTCGCATATCGCTCATAGCCATGAATTCCGGGTTGCCGCCAAGAACGATATCCGTGCCGCGCCCGGCCATATTTGTCGCTATCGTAACAGCCCCGAGCTTACCCGCCTGAGCGATAATCTCCGCTTCTTTTTCATGGTGCTTGGCATTGAGCACGACGTGCTTTATTCCCTGCTTGCGCAGCAGCGACGATAAGTGCTCGCTCTTCTCGATAGAGATCGTACCGACGAGCACCGGCTGGCCCGCCGCATTGCACGCTTTGATCTGCTCAATGATCGCCCGGTATTTCGCCGCTTCGGTCTTATAGACCACGTCGGTGTTATCCTTGCGGATCATCGGCTTGTTCGTCGGTATTTCAATGACGTCAAGGTTGTAGATAAGCGAGAATTCTTCCTGCTCGGTCAGGGCCGTGCCCGTCATACCGGCTAGCTTCTTGTAAAGCCGGAAGTAGTTCTGGAAAGTTATCGTGGCAAGGGTCTTGCTCTCGTTCGCGACGTCTACTCCTTCTTTTGCCTCTATCGCCTGGTGGAGACCCTCGTTGTACCGGCGGCCGAACATCAACCTGCCTGTAAACTCGTCGACTATAATGACCTGGCCGTCTTTGACGACATAGTCTATGTCGCGCTTCATGACGCCCCTGGCCTTGAGCGCCTGGTTGATATGGTGGTTAAGAGTGGAGTTCTCGGGGTCCGAGAGGTTTTCGACAGAGAAATACTGCTCGGCCTTCCTGACGCCCTGAGGCGTAAGAGTAGCGCTGCGGGCTTTTTCGTCGACGATGTAGTCGCAATCGTACTCGCCCAGATCCTGTTTTGAGTCAAGGGCCGCAAACGTCATCCGTTTCAACGAGGCCGCAAAAGTGTCGCACTGCTGATACAGCGCGGTCGACTCCTCTCCCTTGCCGGAAATTATCAGAGGCGTTCTCGCCTCGTCGATGAGTATGGAGTCCACCTCGTCGACGATCGCGTACACGTGTCCTCTCTGGACGGTGCCCGATTTGTAGATGGCCATGTTATCGCGCAGATAGTCAAAGCCCATCTCGTTGTTCGTGCCGTAAGTAATGTCCGCGTCATATGCGGCTTTGCGCTCCGCGGAGCTTTTGTCGTGTATGATAAGCCCAACGTCGAGCCCCATAAACCTGTACGCCTTGCCCATCCATTCACTGTCGCGCTTGGCAAGGTAATCGTTCACCGTTACTATGTGCATGCCTTTTCCCGTCAGCGCGTTAAGGTACGCCGGCAGTGTCGCGACCAGCGTTTTGCCCTCCCCGGTACGCATCTCGGCTATGCGCCCCTGGTGGAGTATGATTCCTCCGATGATCTGCACGGGGTACGGGCGCATCCCGAGGACCCGCCAGTCCGCTTCACGCATGGCGGCAAAGGCCTCGGGCAATATGTCGTCCAGGGTCTCTCCCTCGGCTAGCCTTCTTCTAAATTCTCCGGTTTTAGCCTTGAGTTCCGCATCCGTCAGTTTCTTATACGGTTCCTCAAGCTCCTCGACCGCGCGAACCAGGTTTCTTATCTTTTTCAGCTCACGCTCGCTGTGCGTGCCGAAGATTTTTGAAGCAATACTCATCCGGCACCTCCTTTCGTCAATGCCTCCCGATCGATTTGTGCAGTACGTTCAATCGGGGCATCGGGGCATACCGCTGATTATAGCACAGCAGCCCTCGGAATTAAAGTCGAAAATGACACGGGCCTCTCTCGCTCCGATACGTCAGCCGAACGGCCAGGACGGAAACCACTTAAGAAAATCCAGGCAAAAATTCCGGGAGACCACCACACCGGTCATAACGGGATAAAACAGGGCAAACAGCCCTATCCCGAGCGCCGTGAATACCGCCATCACTATAGTTCCGCCTTTCTGTCTGAACCGCACAAGATCTCTGAACGTGCAGGCTATCGCAAGTACGAGAAACACCGTCGCGGGGAAATAGTGATATGCGAAGGTCTCCCTGGAGACAAACATCCAGGGTACGAGCTGCGCCAGATACCCGACAATAATAAACAGAGCCGCCGGGTCCTTTCTGCGGACAAGGTTGTAGACCATAGCTGCGAGAGCTGCGAGTCCGGCCCATGAGACAAGAGGATTTCCCCATGCTCCGAACGCCGATTTTGTTCCTCCGTAGTACTCAAGCCAGTAAAGGATCGGCCTTATATTGAATATCCACTCCCACCATTTGGAAGCATAGGGATGATCCGACACGAGATCGCTGTGGTAGGAGAACATAAACTGTTGGTTCTTTATGATCACTTTGTAAAAATCACCGCTGAAGACCATCTTCCAACCGCCGTCTACACCGCTGCAGGCGGCAAACGGGATATATGACAAACAGTAAATCACTGCCGGGATCACAACGAAAAACAGCGCACCCATCGACAGGAGCCCCGCGTAATAAGGGACGGCTTCTTCCCGCTTCACGTTTTTTCTGCGCAGTATGATGTCCGCGATGAACAGGACCGCCAGGCCTGTCCCGCCGAAAACAACTGTCCATTTTGACGCCGCGCCCAGCCCGAAGAACAGTCCGGACAAGAAAAGCTGCGACTTCGCCTGTTTCAGCTCATCGGGTCCGCGTGTCAGCCACCTGAAAAAGAACAGATACGCGCAGATAACAAAGAAAACCGCGTACGAGTCAATGGTTGCTATTCGGGTCTGAACAAAGTGCATGAAATCAAACGCGAACAGCGCTGTTCCGCAGACAGCTATCCACGTCTTTCCGAAAAGGTTTTTTAACAGCACATAGAGCGGAAAAAGCATCACGACCCCGATAAGGGTCCCCATAAAACGCCAACCGAACGGGTTTTCCCCAAACAGCAGCATGCCAATAAGAATGATGAGCTTGCCCAGCGGGGGGTGCGACGTTTCGTACACGGGGAATTTGTACCGGAACTCAAGTGCTGTACGGACGTGGTAGATCTCGTCAAAATAGGCGCCGTTCAGATACGTTGCGGCCTCGGGCACCATCTCCTGTTCGTCCGTGAGCACCGTTGAGGAAATGGGTCTGACCATGGCCCCGTCCCGGTCAAACACAGCCAGCTCTCCCATCCGGGGCGCCCCTCTGTTCGAATAGATCCTGATATAGCGGACAAGAAACGGCGCGCCGTCCAGTTCTTTTATGTGCCATTTCAGGACCTCGTCATACGGCTGCTCCAGCACAACAATAGAACTCCAGTGCTCCGAGTCCCTGGAGCCTTCTATTCTGTAACTGCCCGTATTGATCTCGCTGAAATATGATATAGACGAGATCCAATGTTCGGAACCCAGATCTATGACACAGGAATCACGCACGGGACCGGCTTCGAAATATGTCTCGGGAGCAGCACGCTGACCGAGCCCCCAGAATGCCGCGACCGAATAAACAGCCAGGAGAACAAGAAGAGGAACAACGTCTTTTCTTTCCATCGGGAAACGCTTACGGGCAAAAGAAAAGCCGGTCCTTTCGGACAGCCCTTTTTCTGAACGCAGCTGCCCCATCGCCAGGGTCTTTGCGGCTCCGGAATATCCGCAGTAATAAAGAACGATAAGTACTATAAGGAATGCGGGAAAAAACAAGACATAACCGTTCAGAAAAAAACTCCCCTTCGCAAACAGTTCCTGTCGCGGGATATCCCGCGACAGGAACCTTTATTACTTCTTTGTTCTTTTGCCCTTGATTCGCCCTTCCCCCGTTCCGCGGTTTTCGCTGCTTTCAAACGTTCCTTCGAATTCTTTCAGCAGTTCCTTTTGACGCGCCGTCAGGTTGCGGGGAACTTCGATGTACACGGTAACGAACTGGTCGCCCCTGGTTTTTGAGTTAAGTTCGGGAATTCCTTTGCCGCGCAGCCTGAAAACCGTCCCCGTCTGCGTTCCCGCGGGCATAGTGTATTTGACGCGCCCGTCGAGTGTCGGAACCTCAATCTCGGCGCCGAGAGCGGCCTGCGCGAAACTCACGGGCATATCAAGGAGCACCTTGGTGCCGCTCCGCTCAAAAATCGCGTGCGGCCGCACATTGACGGTCAAGATCAGATCGCCTGCCGGTCCTCCGTTTATGCCGCTGTTCCCCTGCCTGCGCAGTGAGATAGCCTGACCGTTATCTATCCCGGCCGGAATGCTGACATTTATTTTGCGCTCCCTGCGCTGCAAACCGGAACCTCTGCATTCAGGACAGGGAGTGTGGATGATCTTGCCCTTACCGGAACATCTCGCACAGCGCGAAGTCGAGGCAAACGAGCCCAGCGCGGTCTGGCGGACTGTGCGTGTCGTGCCCGTTCCCCGGCAATCGGGGCATACTTCCGCCGTAGTGCCTTTTGCGGACCCGGAACCGCCGCATTCATCACACTCTTCGATCCGGTTCAGCCTGATCTCCTTTTCACAGCCGAACGCGGCTTCCTCGAAGTTGATGGTGATCGAAGCCCGGATGCTCTCCCCCTGTCTGGGTGCGTTGGGGTCTCTAGCCTGAGTTCCGCCCCCGAAGAAAGAGTCGAAAATGCTGCCGAGGTCGAAATCGATGCCGCCGCCGAATCCTCCGAAGCCGCCGAATCCTCCGAAGCCGCCGAACCCGCCCCCCGCGCCGGCTCCGTAGCTGGGATCCACTCCGGCGAATCCGTAGGCGTCGTAGTTCTGTTTCTTTTCCGGGTCGGAAAGAACCTCGTATGCTTCGTTGACTTCTTTGAATCTAGCCTCGGCTGCCTTGTCGTCCGGGTGAAGGTCCGGGTGACACTCCTTGGCCATCTTCCTGTAAGCTTTTTTTATCTCATCGTCTGAAGCGTCCTTCTTGACGCCCAGCACCTCATAGTAGTCTCGTTTTTCTGCCATAAGCACTCACTGTCCCACACCTCAAGCCGCCCCTGTCAGGAAGCGGCTTGAGGTAGTTTTTTGCAGCGGATTTTTGTTTTTTTACTTCTCGTCATCGTCCACGACCTTATAGTCCGCGTCGTAGTACTGCTGGCCGCCGTCATCCGACGTGTGCTGCTCCGCCGCTTGCTGATACTGGTCGCCGCCTGTCGGCGCCTGATTTGAATATATCTTCTCCGATACCGCATAGAAGGCCTTCGTAAGCTCTTCCGTCGTGGTCTTCATACGGTTAATGTCATTGCTGTTGATGGCATCCTTGACAGCCGCAACGGCTTTTTCGATCTTCTCTTTGTCCGCGGGGTCGATCTTGTCTCCCATCTCGGAGAGCGTCTTCTCGCTCTGGTAGACCATCTGGTCGGCGTTGTTGCGGGTCTCCGCCTCCTCTTTGCGCTTTGCGTCCTCCGCGGCATACTGCTCCGCTTCCCGCACCGCTTTTTCGATATCTTCTTTGCTGAGATTCGAAGAGGCCGTGATCGTTATATGCTGCTCTTTACCCGTGCCCTTATCTTTTGCCGAGACGTTGACGATACCGTTGGCGTCTATATCAAACGTTACCTCTATCTGAGGCACTCCCCTGCGGGCGGGCGCGATGCCGTCAAGGTGGAAACGCCCCAGCGATTTGTTGTAAGCGGCCATCTCCCGCTCTCCCTGAAGTACGTGGACCTCGACCGACGTCTGGTTGTCGGCGGCCGTGGAGAATATCTGGCTCTTTTTTGTCGGGATAGTGGTGTTGCGCTCAATGAGCTTTGTGAAGACCCCTCCGAGCGTCTCGATACCAAGGGACAGCGGTGTGACGTCCAGGAGCAGAATACCGGTCACATCACCGCCGAGAACGCCCGCCTGCACTGCCGCGCCGATCGCGACACACTCATCCGGGTTTATGCCGCGGAACGGATCCTTCCCGGTCAGGTTTTTAACAGCGTCGAGCACGGCCGGTATACGGCTTGAGCCGCCTACCATCAGGACCTTGTTCAGATCTTTTGCGCTGAGGCCGGAATCACTTAGAGCCTGGCGGACAGGACCCATCGTCTTCTCGACCAGATGCGCGGTCAGTTCATTGAATTTTGCCCTCGTCAACGTCATGTCGAGGTGCTTCGGGCCGCTCGCATCCGCTGTGATATAGGGCAGGTTGATCGACGTTGACGTTACGCCCGACAGCTCTATCTTAGCTTTCTCCGCCGCGTCTTTAAGCCGCTGCATGGCGACTCTGTCCTGGCTGAGGTCGATGCCGGTCTCATTCTTGAAGGTGCTTACCATGTAATCCATGATGCATTTGTCGAAGTCGTCCCCGCCGAGGCGGTTGTTGCCCGCTGTCGCCAGAACCTCGATCACGCCGTCGCCGATCTCAAGCACGGAGACGTCAAATGTGCCTCCGCCGAGGTCGTAGACCATGATCTTCTGGTCCGACTCCTTATCAATGCCGTATGCGAGAGCCGCGGCTGTGGGTTCGTTGATGATACGCAGTACTTCCAGGCCGGCGATTTTTCCCGCGTCTTTTGTAGCCTGCCGCTGACTGTCCGTGAAATAGGCAGGGACTGTGATAACAGCCTGTGTAACGGGCTCGCCGAGATAAGCTTCAGCGTCCGCTTTGAGCTTCTGCAGGACCATAGCGGAGATCTCCGGCGGCGAATATTTCTTTCCGTCGATCGTGACTTTGTAATCGGTCCCCATCTCGCGTTTGATGGATGAGATCGTTCTTTCGGGATTCGTTATGGCCTGGCGCTTTGCCACATGTCCCACCATACGCTCACCTGTTTTGGAAAACGCGACTACTGAAGGGGTCGTGCGGTTGCCTTCCGCATTGGGGATAACCGTCGGCTCTCCGCCCTCCATCAGAGCGACGCATGAATTTGTTGTTCCAAGATCTATACCAATGATTTTTGACATATCCGGTTCCTCCTTAACGGTTTATGAATATTGTAATTGTCGTAATCTGATAACAAACGGCAGAGCCGTCAGTTTGCTACTTTAACCATTGCAAAACGTAAAACTTTTTCTCCCAGCATGAAGCCCTTTTGCAGCACTTCCGATACTATGCCCTCGCCCAGCTCAGGGTTTTCCTCGTGCAGGACACCGTTGTGCAGATTCGGATCAAACGGCTGACCCAGTGCGGCGATCTCTTCGACTCCCAGTTTTTTTAGTATCTCGTCGAACTGACTCATCGTCATCTGTACGCCTTTGCTGTAGGCTTCATCGCTGCAGGGCTGCTTCAGCGCCCTTTCAAGATTGTCATATATTGGCAGAAACGCCGCGATCGTTTCCGCCTTGATGTCGGTGTAGAGCGTCTCTCTTTCACGGGCGCAGCGTTTTCGGTAGTTATCGTAATCAGCCAGCAAGCGCAGATACTGGTCCTGACTTTCTTCCAGTTTTGCTTTTTGTGCCTCGACCGTTTCATACAGTTTCCTGACCTCGGCCATCTGCTCAGCCGTCAATGTGACCGCTTCCGAGGCAGCTTCCGGTTCTATCTGCGCCGATTGTTCGGTCTCCTGCTTCTGAGCGTCTTCTCCGGAGTTTGGTACAGGATCCTGCATCGGCTTGTCTTTACTGTTCTTTGCCATTTAATACTGTTCCTTTCGCAGATGTAATGATAGGGGGCTGCCTTATGCACAGCCGCTTACCGGTCCGCTCCGGCGCTAGCCGTCAAACGGCGGCAGCAACCCCCCCGAAAAAAACCGTTTGAGACCTTCGGCAATTGTCGCCAGGTTGGCCGCAACCTTGGCATAGTTCATGCGCGTTGGCCCTACGACTCCCAGGATACCCCTTTGTCCGCCGCCCATATTATAGCTCACAACGACAACGCTTGCCGCTCGCAGCTCCTTTTCGACGTTCTCGGGACCGATCAGTATCTTCATGTCCTCATCTTCGTCGGGTTCCGGCAGCTTCTCCGAGTTCTCTTCGGTCAGGAAATCCATCAACTCGCGCGCTTTTTCGACGTTCTGATACTCGGGATAATTCAGTATGTTCGAAGTCCCCGTCAAAAACACGTCCCTGTCGGCATGGGCCTCGATCGTATTAACGGTAAAGTCCAGTATAAGCGATACCAGCGCCCCCTCGCTCCCGGCGAGCGACGCGCACTCCAGTATCATCTCCTCTGATATATCCCGAACCGACCTGTCTGTAAAATAAGAATTGAGCAAACCCGCCAGGCGGCGCAGGTCTTCCGGTCTGTGCTCAAACGGCAGTTTTATCAGCTTGTTATAGACTTCGTCGGTACTCGTCACCACCATGACAATAAAAGAGCGCGAATCAAAAGGGACAATCTCAAAACGGCGCACGGTGGGCAGTGTCCTGCTCGCGGGGCTCATTGCGTAGACAGGAAATCGCGTCATCTGGGACAGCATGCGCCCGGCCTCCGAGACCATTTTGTCGAGTTCGCGTATCCTGGCGTGCAATAATCTCCGCATGCGCTCGGCTTCCTCGACAGTCAGGCGGTACGCATTCATCAGTTCGTTTACGTAGAATCGGTAACCAAGCGGCGTCGGGATCCTTCCTGCGGAGGTATGAGGCTGCTCAAGATAACCCAACGCCTCCAGATCCGCCATCTCATTTCTTATCGTCGCGGAGGAAAACTGAAAACCGGACATCTGCGCCAGCGTCTTCGATCCGACAGGCTCCGCCGTGTTTATATAAGTCTCAACCACTGCCCGCAGGATCCTGCGCTTGCGTTCCGACATCTCCATTCTCTATCACCTCAGCTTCCGCTGTCACGATCTTAGCACTCCATGGTATCGAGTGCTAACATCAAACATAATGTATCACCTGATCGCCTGATTGTCAATACTCTTGTCACACTTCTTTTCCAGCTTTTTGTGAATATTATATAAATTTATTCCGGGGATATTCCCGGCAGCCGAAAGGCAAATCGCGGTATGCCACCACCCTGCGCTTTTTTCCGGCGTTCTGTATGCGCTCGTCGAATATAATCGTAAAGGAGGGCTGCCGCCCTCCCTGTGTTATGACAACGAGTCCTCCCGGAGTCCTTTGAAGCTTGTCCGTCCCCGTGCTGCCGGAGCGGGCGCTCCTATATACGCTTTACGATCCACTCAAGCACGTCCGCCATTACATCCTCTTTCTGCAATTCGTTCAGGATTTCATGGCGTGCACCTTCATACAGAATATAAGTCAGGTCTTCTATGCCGGCCTTACCGAGGATCTCATAAAGTTTCACAACATCTCTGCCATAGCCCCCCGCAGCGTCTTCGGAACCGGATATAAGGAGGACCGGCGTCCTCTTGTTCGTCTTTTCGATGCTCTGCCGCTCAGACATGAAGCGTATCATCGCAAAAAGATCCCGGTACATGGCGTTCGTGGCATGAAACCCGCATAACGGGTCGCCGGCGTAGCGTTCGGTGACTGCCTCGTCCCTGGACAGCCATCCGACATGTGTCGGGCCACGGAATCTTCTGTTGAACCTGCCGAAACAGAGCTCATACAGCCTGTCGCTTCGGCCTCTCGGGCCCTCTCTTCGGATTTCGGCGTCGCACAGAAGCGCGCCGGCCCCTGATGTGAATCTTGAGTGGTGCGCGGTACCGCTGAGGATATAACCCGCTATTTCGGCTTCAGGGTGAAGGGAGGCATAGCATCGCAAAAGAAAGGAGCCCATGCTGTGACCGAACATGAAGAACGGGATATCCGGATGCAGATGCACCTGCATGTCCGTCAGCGTGCGCATGTCCTCCAGGACCAGGAGCCAGCCGCCGATGTCGGCGAAGTGTCCCAGCTCCTCTTTTGAAGAGACTGACCGTCCGTGCCCCAGGTGATCGTTTGCGGCCAGGATTATTCCGTTATCGCTGAGAAATTGCGCGAACGGCTCATATCGCCCGATATGCTCCGCGATGCCGTGGGAAAGCTGAACCACTGCGCGAGGTTCCCCGGCCGGCAGCCATTCTTTCGCACGGATCGAGTGCTCCCCGTCTGATGAAGGGTAATAAAATTCATGGGTCGTCACAGGGTTCCTCCTTTATGGATTATTCGAGCAGGCTTTCCTCCCAACAGTCATAGGGCTTCAGTCCCAGCAGCGCCGCAATAGTCGGCGCAACGTTTGCAAGCGTATGCAGGCCTTCCTTGATCTTCCATACGCGCTCCGGGTCATATATAACAAAAGGCACCGGATTAAGTGAATGCGACGTTCTTGCGGTTGCCGTACCGTCTTTTTGTACCGACAGCATATCCTCGGCATTGCCGTGGTCTGCGGTAACTATCAAAACGGCGTTCGCTTTTTTCGCAGCTTCCTGTATTCTCCTGATGGCGGCATCGACAGCCTGAAGCCCCTCCACCGTTGCCCGAAAGTTTCCGGTATGGCCTACCATGTCACCGTTCGGAAAATTGCAGCGAAGGAACCCGTAGCGCCCTGTCTCAAGCGCTTTGATCAAAGCGGAGGCGATCTTTTCGCTCTGCATCCTCGGCGCCTGATCAAAACTGACGTTATCCGACGGGATCTCACAGTAAGTCTCAAGATCCGCGCACTGAACCCCGCTCCTGTTTCCGTTCCAGAAGTATGTCGCATGGCCGAACTTCTGTGTCTCCGAGACGGCGAACTGGGCTATACCGGCCGAGTTCAGCAGATCTGTAAGCGTGTTCTTTATCTGGGGCGGCTCAAGCAAATACCTTTTCGGCACCTTTCTATCGGTGTCGTATTCGAGAATGCCCGCATACATCCGGGGGTACTCCGGCCCTCTTTCAAACTTGTCGAATTCCTCATCATCAAAAGCCTGGCTCAGCTCTATAGCCCGATCGCCCCTGTAATTGAAGAGTATCACGCTGTCGTCTGCGGTCATCTTTTCAACACGTGAACTATCTTCCGCGACAACAAACGGCGGAAGATTCTGATCTGTCACACCCGGTATTTCACGTCGATATGTTTCGATGGCCTCCCGGGCGGACGCGAACCGACGGCCTTCGCCGAGGACGTGTGTTCTCCAGCCGAGAGCCACCATCCCCCAGTCGGCTTCGTAGCGGTCCATCGTGATCACCATGCGCCCGCCGCCGGTCGAGATCCTGTAGTCAAATCCGGCGGCGCGGCATTCGCTGAGTTTCGCTTCAAGCCTGTCTACGTAGTCCAGCGACGAATACGGCGGCACGTCACGGCCGTCAAGCAGTATGTGGACCCGCGACCTTCTCACGCCGTGGAGCATGCAGCGATCAAGCATCGCAAACAAATGAGCAATGTTGGAGTGGACGTTCCCGTCTGAAAGAAGGCCGATAAAGTGCATCACCGAATCTTTTTCAAGGCAGTTGTCGACAAGCTGCCGCCAGGTCTTTCCCTCCCACAGACTGCCGGACTCGATGCTTTCATTTATGAGAGATGCTCCCTGGCTGTATATCTGTCCGCTGCCCAGGGTGTTGTGCCCGACCTCGCTGTTGCCTATGTCCTCGTCTGTTGGCAGGCCGACCGCTGTCCCGTGGGCCTTTAAAAAAGTGTGCGGGTTATTTTCCATCAATGCGCGCAGTCCGGGCATATCGGCCCTGGCGACAGCGTCGCCGGGGCCGCCGTCTCCGATGCCGACGCCGTCCATTATTATAAGGATTACCGGTCTTGTCATGAATCTCCTCTTAAAGCGGTATTATTCGACGGGGACAGGCTTTTCGTCATCGCCGCCTGCCTGTACGGCCTCTTCAATTATCGTTATGAACTCGTCGGCCGACAAAGACGCTCCGCCGATAAGACCACCGTCAATATCGGGACACGCGAGGAGCCCCTTTGCGTTCTTTGCATTCATTGAGCCTCCGTAGAGAATGCGTACCGATCTTGCTGCGGCGGCCCCGAACACTCTGCGTATCTGAGCCCGTATCAGTGCGCATACTTCCCGGGCATCTTCGACCGTGGCCGTCATGCCTGTCCCTATCGCCCATATCGGTTCATACGCGATAACGATCCTGCGTACCTGACGGGCTTCGACTCCGCTCAACGCTTCTTTTATCTGCAAACATATGAGTTCTTCGGTGACTCCGCGTTCCCGCTGTTCAATGCTCTCCCCTACGCAGAGAATGGGGATCATGTTTCCGCCGAGGGCGGCACGGAGCTTCTTATTGACGATGACGTCCGTCTCGCCGAAGTCGCGGCGCCGCTCGCTGTGTCCGACGATCACGTATTTGACACCCAGATCCTGCAGCATCTGCGAAGATATTTCACCGGTGTATGCGCCCGAGGGCTCATGGTGCATATTCTGAGCGCCGACGGTTATGCACCGGGCTTTCGCGGTCCTGACTGCGGCGGGGATATCAACAAATGGTACGCATATAACCGTGTCACATCCACGGACACCCTCCAGCCTTCTGTTCAGTTCTTCAACAAAAACTTTCGTCTGCGAAGGCGTTTTATTCATTTTCCAGTTCCCCGCAATTAATTTGCGCCTTTTTTTTGTACCCAAATCAAACCTCCTGATGTTACTGCATGTGAATTTTGCCAGAACCGATGCGGCGCGGGTGCTCCAGTCCGCTGCGCCGTATTACCCGGTTTGATACGGCCGTCCGGGCTGCTACTTATCCAGCAAACTCTCAATGCCCGGCAGAGGTTTGCCCGCTAAGAACTCAAGTGTGGCCCCCCCTCCGGTGGAGATGTGTGTTATCCTGTCTGCAAAACCGAGATCTTCGACGGCCGCTGCAGAGTCGCCGCCGCCGACGATCGTTGCCGCGCCGCTTTCGGCACATGCCTTCGCGATCGCTTTTGTACCGCCCGCAAAGGCGTCGAACTCGGCGACGCCCATCGGTCCGTTCCATACGACCGTTCCGGCTTTTGCGATTTCCCGGGAAAACATCTCGCGGGTCCTGGGCCCGATATCAAGGCCCATCTTGTTTTCGGGGATACGGTCGGCATAAAGGATCTCATACGGAGAATCCGCGGTAAACGTATCGGCCGCCAGGCAGTCGCTCGCCAGAAGGATCTTGATGCCTTTTTCCTGGCACTCGTGGTAGATGTCGTGCGCCTGCTCAATAAGGGGCGTTTCGCACAGGGATGTTCCTATCTCGCCCCCGAGCGATTTGATCATCGTGTAAGCCATACCGCCGCCGATCAATATCACGTCTACTTTATCCATCAGGTTCCGAATGACCGGCAGTTTGTCCGATATCTTCGCCCCGCCGAGGACAAGCACAAAAGGCCGAACGGGTACTTCTATAGCGGCTATCATGTTATTGAGTTCTTTTTCGATCAGCAGGCCGCATACTGCCGGCAGATATTCGGTGACTCCGACCGTCGAAGCGTGGGCTCTGTGCACTGTTCCGAAGGCGTCGCTGACATATACGGAAGCAAGATCCGCAAGTTTTTTCGAGAACACCGGGTCATTTTTCTCCTCACCGGGCTCAAAACGCAGATTTTCCAGAAGCATGATCTGACCGCTCTTCAGCGCAGCCGCTTTTGCCTGAGCATCGGGGCCCACGGTGTCTTTTGCCAGAGTGACGGGCATCTTCAGCAGTTCCGACAGCCGCTCTGCCACAGGCGCGAGTGTGTACTTCGGGTTAGGTTCACCTTTCGGTCTCCCGAGGTGGGAACAAAGAATTATAGCTGCGTTTTGATCAAGCAGATATTTGATAGTCGGCAGCGTCTCCACAATGCGCTTGTCGGATACTATCCCGGTCCCGTCCTTGCTGAGCGGCACGTTGAAGTCGCAGCGCACAATAACTTTTTTTCCCTGAAGGTCAATGTCTTTGATCGATTTCTTTTTGTAATTCATTCAAAACATCCTTTCGGCTGAAAATAAAGCAGCTAACGCGGGAAACTGACTGTGTGACCCCTCTTGGACAGCGCATCGCCTGATACGTTTGTGTATTTATATGATATCCCGGCCGGAACGCGGATCGTGCAGCCATTATTCCCCCGGTGGAAATTCGTGTCCGGGGAAATAACTTACGCAAAATATGCGCTCTTTGTCTCCATACCCGGAAAGCGCAGCTGTCTGAGCGCCTCGTACAAGACAATTGCCGCGCTGTTCGACAGATTCAGACTTCGACGCCCGGCGAGCATCGGGATGCGAATGCTTCTTTCCGGGTTAGCTCGCAGCAGCGCCTCGGGGAGTCCTGCCGTCTCTTTTCCGAATATAAGAAAGTCTCCGTCTTTAAACACGGTCTCACTGTAACATTTCGGAGCTTTTGTCGAGCAGAGCCAGAAACTGCACGCCGGGTTTAAGCAAAAAAACTCGTCCACACTGTCATAGACATGCAGGTCCAGGTATTCCCAGTAGTCAAGTCCCGCTCGTTTTACCGCGCTGTCGCTTATATCAAAGCCCAGAGGCCTGATAAGATGAAGAGCCGTTCCGGTAACGGAACAGGTGCGAGAAATATTACCGGTATTCTGGGGGATCTCCGGCTCCACCAGCACGATATTCAGCATGTCTCACCTCTTACTTCCCGCGTCGCAGAACCGGCTCCCGCACTTTTTGTCCGCAGGCATCCGGCAGCGCCGTTTTGTTTTCGGCACTGCCCGGCAATTTGCCGATGAAACACATTCGGTGACTCAAAAAATAACATCGTAAGTCCGGCTTAAGCGAACTTCTCTATATTATCTCCCGGGATCTTTCTATAAAAACAAGATAACGGTTTTCCCGGGAAATTCTTGCCATCGCCGGGCTTTTCCCGGTGCGATCTGCCTTTTGCCGCGGTTTTTGCGCATGGTTTTGCGGGCTCATGTCCCCAACGGTACAGTCCCGCTGTTGCCGTCAGGATCTTCCCGTATCAGGCATGCCCGAATACCGTGTCTATTAGCGAAGAGAGTTCCTTCCAGGCATCCTGTTCTCTGAATTCCCGAAGAGCGTCAAGAGCGCTCCGATAGTACCATTCGTGCATCGCCTTGTCCTTTTGGTTGAACCGCAGCCAGACCTCTTCTCCGATTTTTCTACAGTCCGCAGCGATCGCACGGATATTCGACAGCTTGTCCGCAAGAGCCACGATCTTCGCGCCCTCGCCCGCCTCCCGGCGCAGATGATCGATATATTCGCGCTTTCTGAGCAGCCACGTCTCCTCGGGAGGCAAGTGCGATCGTTTGTCCTCTGTCATCGCAGCCACTATCTTCGCAACCTCCGGTCCGAAGGCCCTCTCAATGTCTTCGATTTGCGCCTGAGTGTCCTCCACGGAATCGTGGAGCATTGCTGCGGCAAGTATAACGGGATCTGAGGTCATGCCCGACGCGATAACGGCCGTCTCCATAAGATGTATCAGATACGGGGTGTCTGTTCCCTTGCGCAACGCATTGCAATGCGCTTCAGCGGCAAACCATACCGCCTGAGCAAAAATCGTCTGGTCTTTAAAGCCGACCGCAGCCGGGTCGTTCATATCCATATTCTCCCTTCGAATATCAGGCTCCGCCAAACCCCGGATCAAGCGAGCAGGCGCGCAGCATCGTTCGGTATGAAGTCAGACGCTTTCTTCTTTTTCATCGGCAAGTCTGATGCCCAGCTCATCCAGCTGTTTCTTATCGACAGGCGCGGGGCAGGCCGTCATCGGCTCGCTTGCGTTGTGTACTTTCGGGAAAGCTATAACGTCTCTTATGCTGTCTTTCCCGCCCAGCAGCATAACAAGCCTGTCTAGTCCGTAAGCGAGACCTCCGTGGGGCGGAGCACCGTACCTGAACGCCTCGAGCAGATGGCCGAAGCGGGCCTTTGCCTCCTCGGGAGTAAAACCAAGGGCCTTGAACATCTGCTCCTGCACATCGTTTCTGGAGATACGGATCGACCCGCCGCCGAGTTCCGTACCGTTGAGCACGATATCGTATGCCTTTGCACGGCAGACAGCCGGGTCTGTGTTAAGAAATTCGATATCCTCGTCCATCGGCGACGTGAACGGATGATGCATGGCCACAAGGCGGTTCTCTTCTTTGCTGTACTCAAAAAGCGGAAACTGTGTGACCCACAGGAACTTCAGCTCACCCTCCCGGATAACGCCCATGCGCCGTGCACATTCGCAGCGAAGCGCCCCGAGCGCCGCAAAAACCACGCTGTTGTCGTTGTCGGCAACAATGAGCACGAGGTCGCCCTTTTCTGCCTGCGCCCTTTCAAGAATATCGGCCATCTCAGAATCTTTCATGTATTTCGAAAAGCTCGCCGTTACGTTCTCCGAAACTTTTATCCAAGCCAATCCCTTAGCGCCGTATGTCTTGACATATTCCGCCAGGCTGTCGATCTCCCTGCGGCTCATTTTTGCTCCGCCCTTTACATTTATCAGACGGACGCTCCCGCCCGATGCGGAGGGCGAGGAGAAAACGTCGAACGAGCAGGCCGCAGCGATATCGGTGATATCCCTGAGCTCGTATCCGAAACGCATATCCGGCTTGTCCGAGCCGAATCGTTCCATAGCCTCTTTCCATGTCAGGCGCAGGAACGGCGTCTCGATCTCCTGCCCCAGAACATCGCGGCATACTCTCTTAAGAAAGCCCTCGTTGACCTCAATTACGTCATCCTCCTCTACGAAGGACATCTCGAGGTCTATTTGTGTGAACTCCGGCTGTCTGTCGGCGCGCAGATCCTCGTCCCGGAAGCAGCGCACGATCTGCATATACCGGTCAAACCCGGCGATCATCAGCAGCTGCTTATACTGCTGCGGCGACTGGGGCAGCGCGTAGAACGAACCGTGGTGGAGCCTGCTCGGCACCAGATAGTCTCTCGCCCCCTCGGGCGTCGATTTCGTAAGCATCGGTGTCTCGATCTCGAGAAATCCCTGCTCATCAAAGTAATCCCGCGCCGCCTTCACGATCTTGTGCCGCAGCGAGATAGCCCTCTGCATGGACGGGCGGCGCAGATCGAGATATCGGTACTTCAGCCTCAGAGCATCGTTAACGTTGGTGTCATCGTCGATCTCAAACGGCGGCGTCTCCGATTTTGCAAGGTGCAGGAGCTTTGTAACTTCGATTTCGATATCACCTGTCGGAATATCTTTGTTTTTCGACGTTCTTTCCCGAATTGTCCCGACCGCCGCAACGACGTGCTCGCTGCGCAAACCGGAAGCCTTCCTGAAAACCTCTTCGGGGGTCTTTTCATCAAAAGCCAGCTGCACGATACCCGATCTGTCACGAAGATCAATAAAGATCAGCCCGCCCAGATTTCGTATACTCTGCACCCAGCCGCATACGCTCACCTCTTTGCCCAGGAAATCCGCTGAGCACTCCCCGCAGTAGGAAGACCTCTTAAAACCTCTGATCGAATCCATTTTCCGTGTCCTTTCACCCGTTGATTTCCCGGGCAATCGCCTCGGGCAGCGTCATGATCTCTTTCTTTTCTCCGCTTTCCATATTGCGAAGCACAGCTATGCCCTTTTCAAGTTCTTCGCTGCCCAGCACTATCGTATATCTTGCGCCGAGTTTGTCGGCGTATTTCATCTGTGCCTTTAGTGAGCGCTTCAGCGTATCCCTCTCTGCTCGTATCCCCAGTTCTCTGAGCGCGTTTGTGAGCTTGAATGTCTCAAGAAAAGCCTCGTCACCGAGGGCACACAGGAATACGTCAAGCCTGTCCGAATCAGGGATGCGGATGCCCTGCGCTTCCATAACCATCAGCAGTCTTTCGATTCCGCTTCCGAAACCGAGTCCGGCTGTCGGCTCTCCGCCGAGCGTCTCGACGAGGCCGTCATAGCGGCCGCCTGCGCAGATCGCGGACTGTGCGCCCAGACTGCCCGAGGAAAACTCGAAAACCGTGCGCGTGTAATAGTCAAGCCCGCGAACGATTCGGGGATTTACGGTATACGGGATATTCAGGGCCTCCAGATATGACCGCACCTTTTCCATATGTTCTGAGCAGTCGGCGCAAAGAGAGTCTATGCATTTCGGAGCGTTGTTCGCGATATTTCCGCACACGGGGCTCTTGCAGTCGAGGATGCGCAGAGGGTTTTTCTCCAGCCGCTCCAGGCAGGTTCCGCACAATTCTTCTTTTCTGCATGAAAAATAACTTTTCAGAGCGGCATGATATGCCGGCCTGCATTCGGGACAGCCTATTGAGTTGATCTCAAGCTTGTAATCCTTTATGCCGAGTCTTTTCAGATACGCATCCGCCAGTGCGATAAGTTCCGCATCGGCTGAGGCGTCGGTCGAACCGAAGTGTTCTGCGCCGAACTGGTGGTGCTCACGCAAGCGCCCGGCCTGAGGTTTTTCATAACGAAAATTAGGTGCTATATAGTACACCTTCACCGGTAATCCGCTCGAGAATATCGAGTTTTCGATATAACTGCGCACGACAGACGCCGTACCTTCCGGGCGGAGAGTTATCGATCTGCCGCCTTTGTCCCGGAACGTATACATCTCTTTCTGGACGACGTCCGTCGTTTCACCGACGCCCCGAAGAAAAAGCTCAGTATGCTCAAACGTAGGAAAGCGTATCTCTTTGTATCCGAAAGCGGCAGCTTCTGTCCGCAGAACATTTTCTATATATTGCCATTTATAACTTTCCGAAGGCAATATGTCCTTCGTGCCTCTCGGCGCTGTTATCTTTGCCATTGCCATACCTCCTGCCGCGGGCCGGATACGGTCCGCGGTGTGCTTTTTGAGCGTGGACAAAGCACGCTCTTCCATTCTGTTCCAGACGGAAGCGCGCTGATTTCCAGAGGGATGATCATTATCCTCGCATTCGCAGCACTTCACGCCATGCAAGATCGCCTCTGTCAAGGCCCATAATAAGAAGTTCAGCCGTCGCGATATTTGAAGCGAACGGAATAGTGTATTTATCGCACTCGCGCCGAATGTCCGAGACTTCCTTGATCCTCTCAGCGTCATTCAAAAGAGGATCGGCCATAAAGATGACCATGTCAAGCTCATCATAGGCGATCTTGGCCTGGATCTGCTGATTTCCTCCCTGCGCGCAGGACAGATAAAGCGTCACAGGTAGACCTGTGGCCTCCATGACCAGCCTTCCTGTCGTGTTAGTGGCGCAGATGCTGTGTTTTGCCAGAATCCCCTTGTACGCAATACAAAATTGCACCATCAGCTCTCTTTTACTGTCATGGCTCAGCAAAGCAATATTCATCTTTTCTACCCTCTCCCCGTGAACTGACGTTCCTCTCGTAATTATTATCCGTTTCCCCAGGTGAACCTGCTGCCATCACCCGGCCTGCCCCTGCTGTGCAATATGAGGCTGTGCGGGCGCTTATTCAATTAACGTTCTGTCACCGAGATATTTCCTTAAGACTTCGGGTATTGTGACTGTTCCGTCCTCGTTCTGGAAATTCTCCAGAATAGCAGCCACCGTCCTCCCTACCGCCACTCCGCTTCCGTTGAGCGTGTGCACGTATGCGGGCTTTGCGCCCTTCTCCTCCCGGTACCGTATGTTTGCCCGTCTTGCCTGATAATCCAGGAAATTCGAGCATGAGGATATCTCCAGATACCGGCCGTAGGATGGCATCCAGACCTCAAGGTCGTAGGTGACGGCGCTGGAAAATCCCAGATCCCCCGCGCAGAGCAGGACACGGCGGTACGGAAGATCCAAAGCCTCAAGAACGGATTCGGCGCTGAGTGTAAGCTTCTCCAGTTCATCAAAAGAAGTTTCCGGTCTGCAAAACTTAACAAGTTCAACTTTGTTGAATTGATGCTGCCTGATCAAGCCCCTTGTATCCCTTCCTGCGCTGCCGGCCTCCGCTCTGAAGCAGGCTGAGTATGCACAATAGCTGAGCGGCAGAATATCCCCGTCAAGAATATCGTCCCTGTGCATGTTTGTTACCGGGACCTCTGCGGTAGGGATCAGAAAATAGTCGGTGCCGGTAACTTTGAACGCGTCCTCTTCGAATTTCGGCAACTGGCCGGTTCCTGTCATTGATGCCCTGTTTACCAGATATGGGGGAAGCACCTCCAGATAACCGTTTTTTGTGTGACAGTCGAGGAAAAAGCTTATTATCGCCCTCTCAAGCGCGGCACCCTGCCCCCGGTAAAAATGAAACCTGGCGCCTGTCACCTTGGCTGCGGTCGACGGGTCCAGAATTCCGAGCTTTTCTCCGATTTCCCAATGCGGTCTCGCCTCAAAATCGAAGTTTTTCGGCTCTCCCCAGCGCTTGATCTCCACATTATCCCGGTCGTCGATCCCGTCGGGAACGATATCTGCGGGTGCGTTGGGGGTGTTCATCAGGATCCGGACCTGCTCCTGCTCGACATCTTTCAGCCGGTCTTCAAGCAGCTTTACGCGCCTGGAGATATCTTTCATCTCTTCGAATGCCGAAGTCAGATCCTCACCGCGCTTTTTCATCTGCGGAACTTCTTTTGACAAGAGGTTTTGTTTTGCTCTCAGATTATTCGTCTCGGCCGTAAACTCACGACGGGATTCATCGAGGGCAAGAACCCGCCGTATATTCTCTTCCCACGGACCCGGACGCTTCCTTAGCCGCATCAATATCGACTCGGCGTTTTCCCGGATCTCCTTTATACCAAGCATGTGTGCCTCCCATGTCGCGTTTGCGCGAATTATAGCAATTTACAGTTATATGGTCGCCGCTATCGTCTTTCTTTCTTCCGAAGCCATTCCGAACACACAGTGTTCAGAACCGACACTCAGCCAAGTTCCAGCTTTGCAAGGGCTTCACGAAGCAGTTCAAAATCCTCGGGGCCGTAATAATCGATCTCAAAACGGCCCGACATGCGTCCGTGCTTGATCCTGACCCTGCGGCCGAGTCGTGCAGTGAGCTGTTCCTCGATGGGTGCAATGTAATCCGGCAGATTTTTATTACCGCTGTCCGTCCTGCCCGGCTTTGAGGATAGGCGCTTGCCGATCTGCTCAGCCTGTCTGACGGAAAGCCTTTCGGCCGCCACCTTTGCGGCTGCGGCTTCAAGTTGTTGAGGATCCTCGATCTGCATTAACGCTCTGGCATGGCCGCTCGTGAGTTTTCCTTCCTCAAGAAGTTTTTTTGCACCGTCGGGCAGGCTAAGAAGCCTCAGTGTGTTTGCGACAGCCGGTCTTGATATCCCGACTCTCCGCGACACTTCCTCCTGTGTGAGACCGAAAACATTTATAAGTGAACGATAACCCTCCGCCTCCTCCAACGGATTGAGATCCTCCCTCTGGAGGTTCTCGATCAGCGCGAGCTCCATTGCTTTTTTGTCGTCCGCCTGGATGATCATGGCCGGGACCTCCGCCAGCCCCGCCATACGCGCAGCACGCCACCGCCGCTCTCCCAGTATTATCTGGTAATAACCGCCCTCGCGCGGGCGCACGGTCAGAGGCTGAAGCATCCCGTGTTGTTTTATGCTCTCGGAGAGTTTTTCAAGAGCATCCTCATCAAACTGCCTTCGAGGCTGATCGGCTTTCGGCTCGATTTTCGCTATCGGGAGCATCTGTGTCAACTCTTCACCGACGTCGTCCTGCAGCCCCAGTAGCGCGCCCAGTCCCCGGCCTAATCCTTTATCGGCCAATTTCGAGCCCCCTCTTCTTCTGTGATTTCAGCAATTCTTCCGCTAGAGAAAGATAAGCCTTGGCTCCCTTTGAGCGCTTGTCGTAACGGAATATATCCATCCCGTGGCTCGGAGCCTCGGTAAGCCTTATATTTCTCGGTATCTGGGTCTTGAATAGCTTTTTTCCGAAGTATTCTTCTATTTCTCTTGTTATCTGCTGCGTCAGTTTTGTTCTCCCGTCGTACATCGTCAATACTACGCCTTCAATATACAACGCCGGGTTAAGGTTCTTATTGATAGCGCGCAATTCCACGAGCAGATCGCCCAAACCCTCAAGCGCATAGTATTCGCACTGGAAAGGCACGATAATCGAGTCTGAAGCGCAAAGCGCGTTCAGCGAGAGAAGACCGAACTGGGGAGGGCAATCAATGAATATATAGTCATAACTGTCGCGAAGCTTGCTCAATGCGTCTTTCAGGATAAGCTCTCTTCTCTCGGCGGATACAAGTTCCACGGCAGCGCCGGAGAGCGAGGAATTTGCCGGCAGCACGTCGCCGCTTTCGGTCTTCACAACGGCATCGCCAGCATCGACGTCCCCGAGCAGAACGTCATAGACATTCGGGCGGAGCGATTTGTCGACGCCCATTCCGGACGTCGCGTTGCCCTGCGGATCAATATCGCACAGAAGCGTTTTCCGGCCCCTGAGTCTCATGGCGGCGGTGAGGTTTACCGCAGTCGTAGTCTTGCCGACTCCACCTTTCTGGTGATAGACAGCCAGAACTTTCCCCATATCGACCCCCCCAGCTTCATATGTAACCTGAATTATACCACAAAAGGGAGTGAATTCAACATAATTTCATAGTTTCTCATGTTTCACGTGAAACATACCGGGTAAAAGCGGGTGACAGCGCCTGTTTGTCATTTAAGTTCTGCATCTGATGTACTATAAAATGTGTCCGAAAGAAAGGTCCCGGCTAAGTACCGGGAACCCGACTTTCGGACATGCGCAGATATGTTGTCAATGACCCGAATAACAATGTTTCTACCTTACTTAATGTATTTCTCGGCAGCCCGTGTATATGTCCATTTATCTGCTGCTGCCATTTGAACAACCGCTTGCAGGTGCGCCGATGATTTGCCGATGAATAATTCCCGAACATCTCCTGTGACATAACGCAGTGAAAACTGTCGGCGGGGCAGGGGAGAGATCGCGCTGTCTGTACGGTGTTTGTTTCACGTGAAACAAATTTACGCTCCTTTGCCCTCTGCCATCGCGGAGGGCAGTTTCGGTATTGTTATCGTCAGCTCAATTTCTTCATCATTCTCATGCCGCACCATCGACGCGCCCACACCCGCATCCTGCATCACTTCCAGTGAATGCGATATCGTATTCAGAAAAATGCGTATGTCTTTTATTATGTACGTACAACGGCTTTTTTCACGTTTCTCCGCCTCGCTCTGAAGAAACCTGTCGATGTAGCTCTCTGTCTTCGCCACGCTCAGCTTGTTCTTTATGACGTACTGCAGCACATCGAGCCTGTCCTGTTCCTTTTCGAGCCGGAGCAGCGCCCGGGCATGTCTCTCTGTCAGCTTTTGCTCTCTCAGAATCAGAAGAACAGCAGGGGAGAGCTTGAGCAGTCTCAGCTTATTGGCGACAGTGGGCTGGGCTTTTCCGAGCTTCTTTGCCGCCTCGTCCTGTGACAGGCCGTAAAGGCGCATCAGTCGCGCGATCCCTTCGGCTTCTTCTATGTAGTCAAGATCCTGTCTCTGCAGGTTTTCGATCAGCGCGAACAGGCTGGCCTGCTGTCCGTCCACATCCATGCAGATACAGGGCACTTCCGACAACCCGGCGAGTTTTGCCGCTTTCAGGCGCCTCTCCCCGGCGATAAGGATTATGCCGTCCTCAGTCCTGCGTACGGAAAGCGGCTGCAGTATCCCGTGCTGTGCGATGCTTGTCGCGAGCTCCTGCAGACTGTCTTTCTCAAAAACTTTCCTTGGCTGCGCCGGGTTTGGCTTTATGTCAGTAATTTTAACGAACACCACTTTTTGATTCTCGTAACAGCTGTTCTTTTTTGCGTTTTGCATCATTGTCCTCCTTTTCTGCAACGCAGTGTTTCTTGTGCTACCATTTAATACCATTTCCCACTGCGGAAAAAAGTCTTTTTTGTCGTCCGTGCCTTAAATGGCTCATTAATTTGCAGGAAATAGAACAATGTCGGTACCCTTCACACGACTGTCACGGAGATGATGTCGGGGTGTGTGCCGGCTTGTAAACGCCGGGTCGTATGATAATCATTTACCTGTTTATTTCCGTCGGCCCGGGATACCCTGAGCCGCTTAATTACCGGGAAATATGCTGCCTCCGTAATAACAAAACTCCTGAAGACCGCGTTGGCCCTCAGGATACGGCAGGGGGGAGGCCTCCGGGTTTTCAGGAGTCCCGGCCGGGGGACGGCTACAGATTCTCGTACATATAACACTCGATCGGGAGCAGCCTGGAATAAGCCGCCGGCGGAACAAGAAATTCCTCTCTGACAAGCTCCTTCGATGACCCGCTAAGAACGTCCGTTTCCTCCGCATGCGCTTTGATTGTCATAGTCGCCATCGTACCATGGCCTATGCGGCTCTGTATCATCAGCGTTCCGCCGTGCAGCCGCGCGACGCAGCGGACGAGCGGCAAACCGATACCCGCATTCGCAGACACAATATCCGCACCGCGCGTCTGCAGACGCGTCTCGGAGATCATCTGCAGCTTCTCCGGCGAAATACCTGCTCCATCGTCGATAACGGATATGGCCAGGATCTTTCCGAGGACCGACAGCTTGACCCGGACGGTTCCTCCTCTGTCTGCATATTCCAATGCGTTTGCGATCAAATTAAGGAGGGCTCGTCTTATCAGACGTTTGCTGCAATATGACTTTACATTTTTTGCCGGCCCTTCATATACTATCGATATCCCCAGGACAGACGCGTAGGGGAGGCTCTCCTCGACGGTTTTCCTCAGAAGGGAAGAAATATCGACTAAACTGTGCCACCGGAGTTTTCCTTCCCCGGAACACTCGACGAGTGCGTCCGCGTTCCCGAGCATCCATATTATCTGATACAGATTCTTTATCATTTCGGCGGTATTCTCCGCGACCATCCTATCCGCGACTTTCTCCAGTCTGTCAAGCAGCAGCTTGACGCAGGCCAGAAGATTGGACAGCGGCCGGCGTATTCCTTTTGGCAGCAGCCCGAGATCCGCGCTTTTTGATCTGTTGTACTCCCTATGAAGTGTGACTACGACCGCTTCTCCGATGTCCCATGCAGTTGCTCCGTAGCGCTCGTCACCGAATGAGATCTCTGAAAACGACACTCCGTCCTTTTGAGGCAACGAGATCGAATACGGCAGTCCCGGTTCTCCGTTCTCATCTGAGCGATGAAGGAGCGTCTTTGCGGACTCGTTACAAGTTGTTACGCGACCGCCCTGCACAAGGATGGCCGGCTCCGGCAGATGGAGCAGAACCCTTTTAACTGCTTGAAGATCTTCCGTCTCCTTCACTCCGTCACACCCTTCGAGAAAACTCAATATGCCGATTGAGGATACGGTATATTCCTCCTGTCAGGCCATATAAGTGTTTGTTTTTTTACTATATACTATTCCGCACGGAGCACGTCTCATAGCAATGTCGGGAAATAATGTTTATCAACTCTCCACCTTACGGCAATAAAAAGATCCGGTTAAGGCCGTCTTTCTCCTTATCCGGATCTCAGTATAAATGACTGTATTTCGTAAGTGTGCGGAGGGGGCTAAACGATAAACCGTCTGCTCTCTGCAACAGCAAGCTCGTCGCAGCGGTTGTTGTGCTTGCTTTGGCCGTGTCCGCGCAGCCAGATAAACTCCACTTCATGTATCTTGCACAGGTCGAGAAGTCTCTGCCAGAGATCGGGGTTTTTCGCATGCTCTGTCTTTGTCCGCATCCAGCCGCTGCGCCGCCAGCGCTCCGCCCATCCCTTTGTCATAGCGTCCGCGAGATAGCGGGAATCTGTGTACAACTTGACCTTGCAGGCCACGCGCAGCTCTTCAAGCGCCCGTATAGCGGCAAGAAGTTCCATCCTGTTGTTGGTCGTGCTCGGCTCTCCGCCGGACAGCTCCTTTCTGTGCTCACCGAAAAGCAGAACCGCAGCCCAGCCTCCGGGGCCGGGGTTCCCCGAACAGGCCCCGTCTGTATATATCTCGACGACGGGCATATCTCCGGCCATATCAGCTCCCCTGTTCTTCTTCCTTTGCCGTGGAAGCCATCGATATAACCTTTACGCCTTCCTCGACTTTCATCACACGAACGCCCTGCACAGCCCGGCCGTAAAGATTTATATCGGAGACCGCCGTCCTTATGATCGTTCCGTCGTCCGAAATAATCAGAACGTCGTCGTTTTCGCTGACGGTCCTGGCCGCAACGACTTTCCCGGTCTTCTCAGTTATCACATAGTTTTTCAGACCTTTTCCACCGCGCCTTTGCGGATCCTTCCGGTCGTCATTCCCCCTGAGATACTCCTCAATCGCAGTGCGCTTTCCGTAACCGTTTTCGGTAACAGATAACAGAGCAACTCCCTCTGTTGCGCAGGATGCCCCGATAACACAATCGCCTTTTTCAAGCTTAATGCCGCGCATGCCTCCGGCTCCGCGCCCCGTGGGACGGACGTCGGTCTCCTTAAAGCAGATCGCCATACCGTTTCTAGTTGCGATCAAGATATTCTGCTCTCCGTCCGTCTTCAGGATGGCTATCAGTTCGTCGTTTTCTCTGAGGTTGAAAGCCCGAATACCGGCTTTTCTGACAGTATACACATCCTTCAGGCTGATGCGCTTCACTTCTCCGAACTTTGTGACCATGAAAAGGAATATATTCTCGGAAAACTCCCTGACGGGTATCATTGCAGTAACACGCTCGCCCTGCTCAAGAGGCAATATGTTGACGATGTTTTTCCCCTTTGAATTGCGGCCGAACTCAGGGATCCTGAATCCTTTGACCCTGTGTATTCGCCCCCGGCTCGTAAAAAAGAGCAGATAATCATGGGTGGACGCCACAAAAATCGTGTCTACATAGTCCTCTTCTTTTGTGGCCATGCCCTTTATGCCCTTGCCTCCGCGCCCCTGCGCTTTATATGTGTCCGCCAGAACACGCTTGATGTATCCGCCGGCAGTGAGCGTATAGACGCAGTCGGCTTCGTCGATCAGATCCTCAATATCTATCTCGTCTTCGTCCTGGATTATCTCCGTACGCCTGTCGTCACCGTATTTGTCACGGATCTGTTCCAGTTCCTCTATGAGCGTCGACTTAAGCAGCGCATCGTCCGACAACAGCCTGTCATAATACGCGATGTGCTCCATAAGTTCGTTGTATTCTTTTTCGATCTTCTCCCGCTCAAGCCCCTGCAAACGGCGAAGCTGCATTTCGAGGATGGCCTGCGCCTGTACTTCAGACAGCTCGAACCGCTTCATGAGCCGCTCTTTTGCGTTGTCATAGCTTGAACGTATTATCCGGATTATCTCGTCAATGTTGTCGACGGCGATCCTCAGACCTTCGAGGATATGAGCTCTCTCCAGAGCTTTCTTCCTGTCATATACCGTACGCCTTCTGATTACCGATTCCTGAAACGCGGCGTATTCATCCAGCGTCTCCCTCAGCGAAAGGATCTTCGGCTGGGTCTGATTGTTGACAAGAGCAAGCATAACGATCGCAAACGTGATCTGCATCTGCGTCGAAGCGAACAGGCGGTTCAGGACGACCTGAGCGTTCGCGTCTTTCTTTAGTTCTATTACGATACGCATTCCTTCACGGTCAGACTCGTCCCTCAGGCCGCTGATACCGTCAAGCTTCTTATTCTTTACTTGTTCGGCTATAGCCTCGACCAGTCTGGCCTTATTCACCTGATAAGGTATCTCCGTGACGATGATCCTTAAACGCCCCTGACCGAACTCCTCGATCTCGGTCCTTGCGCGCACTTTTATACGCCCTTTTCCCGTAGCGTAGGCGGCTCGTATGCCCGCTTGACCCATGATAATACCTCTGGTCGGAAAATCCGGCCCTTTCAGGTGTTCCATGATGTCGTCAAGTTCTGCTTCCGGGTTGTTGATGACGCATATAACAGCGTCAATAACTTCCCGCAGATTGTGAGGCGGGATGTTCGTGGTCATACCGACCGCGATCCCCGAGGAGCCGTTTACAAGAAGATTTGGAAAGCGTGACGGGAGAATTACGGGCTCGTTCAGCGTCTCGTCAAAGTTGGGGATCCAGTCGACCGTCTCTTTTTCGATATCCCGGAGCATCTCGTTTGCGAGTTTCGCCAGTCTGGCCTCCGTGTAGCGGTACGCGGCGGCAGGGTCGCCGTCTATCGAGCCGAAGTTGCCGCGCCCGTCCACCAGAGTGTATCGCATGGAAAAATCCTGGGCCAGGCGGACCAGAGCATCGTAAACGCTCTGATCACCGTGCGGGTGGTATTTTTTCAGAACGTCGCCAACGGTCGCAACGGATTTTGAGAATTTTTTATCGGGAGTCAGGCCGCTCTCGTACATTGTGTAAAGGATGCGCCTGTGTACGGGCTTCAGGCCGTCGCGCACATCGGGCAGAGCCCTTCCGACAATGACCGACATCGCATAGTCTATATAGGCCTTCTTCATGTCCTCCTCAAGGGGGACGTTTAGTATTTTTTGGTTCGGAAAGGACAGGTCCTCTCCGCCGTTATTTCTTGTGGACATTAAGCTACACTCCGTTTATATCATTCGAGGAACACCGACCGTGAAGATCGTATTCCTGCCGGAATTTAAATATCGAGGTTCTCAACGTAACGGGCATTCTTTTCGATGAATTCGCGCCTGGGTTCTACCTTTTCGCCCATTAACACGGTAAATATCTCGTCGGCCTGGATCGCGTCGGTCAGGGTTATGCGTTTTAGTATACGGGTCTCCGGATTCATAGTTGTTTCCCACAACTCATGGAAGTCCATCTCTCCCAGGCCTTTATTCCGGCTTATGTCTACCTTAGCACGCCCGTCCGGCCCACGCATTTCCGCGGAAATCCTGTCTCTCTCTTCGTCGCTGAAGGCATAGCGCACCTGTTTCCCTCTTTCGAGTTTGAACAGCGGGGGCTGGGCCGCATATACATGGCCGTTTTCAATCAGCGGGCGCATGAAACGGAAGAAAAAAGTCAAAAGAAGGGTCCTGATGTGGCTGCCGTCAACGTCGGCGTCCGCCATAATGATGACTTTATGGTAGCGCAGGCGGCTCAGATCGAAATCCTCACCGATGCCGGCCCCGAGCGCGGTGATCACAGGGGTCAGTTTATCGTTATTATAGATCCTGTCGGCGCGCGCTTTTTCAACGTTCAGCATCTTGCCCCAAAGAGGAAGTATAGCCTGGAAACGGCTGTCCCTGCCCTGTTTTGCGGAGCCTCCCGCAGAGTCGCCCTCCACGATATATATCTCCGTGAGAGCGGGGTCGCGCTCGTTGCAGTCGGCAAGTTTTCCAGGCAGCGTGCTGCCTTCAAGCGCGTTTTTCCTGCGCACGTTTTCTCTCGCCTTTTTTGCCGCCTCCCTGGCGCGGGCCGCCATCAGAGCTTTTTCAATAATTTTCCTGGCAACAGTCGGGTTTTCCTCGAAATAAGTCGAAAGTTTTTCACTGACCACGCTCTCAACGAGCGTACGGATCTCGGAATTTCCGAGTTTTGCTTTTGTCTGACCTTCAAACTGCGGCTCTTCAAGTTTGACGGACAGCACCGCCGTCAGCCCCTCGCGGCAGTCGTCGCCTGTTAGTTTCTCGCCGTCTTTCAGCATGTTGGCCGACTGGGCATACGCGTTTATGACTTTCGTGACCGCCGACTTAAATCCCGTCTCGTGCATGCCGCCTTCGGGGGTATGGATGTTGTTTGCAAAGGACGCCAGCACTTCGTTATAACCGTCGTGGTACTGAATGGCGACCTCCGCCGCGGAACCGTTTCTTTCGCCGGACATATAGATCACTTCATCGTGGATCGGCGTTTTATTCTGGTTGATGTACGCTACGAAAGCCCGTATACCGCCTTCGTAGTGCATCGTGTCGCGCCTTTCCCTGTTCGGCCTGAGGTCCTGCGTAACAATGTGCAGTCCCGCGTTCAGAAACGCCTGCTCACGCATTCGCACGCGCAGCGTTTCATAGTTAAAGTCTGTCGTATCGAAAATCCGGCTGTCCGGCTTAAACCGCACACACGTGCCTGTTCTGTCCGTTTTACCTATCACGGTCATGTCTTCTATGATATCGCCGCGACAGAATTTTATCTGGTATATATTACCATTTTTATGAACGTTGACTTCAAGCCACTCGGACAGCGCGTTCACTACCGAAGCGCCGACGCCGTGGAGCCCTCCGGAAACCTTGTATCCTCCGCCGCCGAATTTTCCGCCTGCGTGCAGTACCGTATAGACGACCTCCAGAGCCGGCTTCCCCGACTGCTCCTGGATATCGACCGGAACGCCCCGTCCGTTGTCGGTGACACAGATCACGTCACCAGGTTCTATGGTAACTTCAATTTTATTGCAATATCCGGCAAGCGCTTCGTCGATCGCGTTGTCCACGATCTCGTATACAAGATGGTGCAGGCCGGACTCGCTCGTGGAGCCGATATACATGCCCGGCCTCTTGCGGACCGCTTCCAGACCTTCTAATATTTGTATTTGTGACGCGTCGTACTCATGTGACGCGATTGGGTTGATATCGGACATCTGTTTTTTCCTTTCATTATGCAATGCGTTGAAAAGCCGCTCCCGCGGCGCCGGGAAAATCCTGTAGGCATTGACCGGCTTCGCCGGTTTATCCGTCCGAGCCGATCTCAACGCGCTTGAGCAGGGTGGAAGAAGAGAGCTGGGACAGGTATATTTTTGAATTGCCCCCTTCTTCACAAACAACGAAGGATTTCGGCAGTTCCTCGCTGACGTTGACGACAGCGCCGCTCTGCTGCGCGTTTTTCAGATACTTCCTCGTGATTCCCGACTGTGATGTAATATCGAGGTCGAAAATTCCTACAACGGTTTTTGAAGGAACGACCTCATCCTGTCCAAGATGCAGATACATCTTCATCTCGCCTTTCGTAAACGCATCCCTGCGAAATTCTGAACATTTTTCCCCTGACGCTTCTGATATCTTCCGGATCGGTGCAGCAGGTAATTATCACCTGACCGTCTTCGATTCTGTTCAGGATATAGTTCTGCCGCACCGCGTCCAGTTCGCTCAAAACGTCGTCAAGCAGCATTACCGGGCATGTTCCCGTATCGTTTTTATACATATCCCGCTCGGCAAGCTTCATTGAAAGAACAGCTGTTCTGACCTGCCCCTGAGAACCAAAGTCTTTTATTGCGCGGCCCGACAGTTTTATCTCCAGGTCGTCTTTGTGCGGCCCCGAAAGGCATGATCTGCTGTCGATCTCGGACTGCTTTCTCATAAAATAGTGCTCTTCAAGCAGCGGCCTGAGCTCTTCGGCCGTCAGGTTCGGGTTATCGATATTCGAGACTGTCCTGTACTTCAGCTCCAGCTCTTCCGTTCCGCCTGAAATTTCCCCGTGAATACGCGCTGCCACAGGATTCAGCTTCTCGACGTAGGCTGCCCTGTAGCTGACAATTACGGCGCCGTAATGGACCATTCTCAGGCTGAAATCGTCAAGCATGTCCAGAAGCGACGGCTTTTCTTTCCAGTCTCGCAGGATCCGCGTTTTGTGTTCCAGAAGCCTGTTATATTCCCGCAGCGCTCCTCCGTAACGCGGCCTCAGCTGCTCGATGGCCCGGTCTAGAAACGATCTCCTTATCGAAGACCCGTCGCGCGCCAGATATAGGTCCTCCGGGCAGAAAAGAACAGTCCCGAGTTTTCCGGGGAGCAGCGCCGCGTTTTTCTGTCTTACACCGTTAATGAAGATCTGCTTTCTTTTTTCTTTGGCATAAAGCCTGGCTTCTATGAGGTCGCAGGTTCCGTCGCTGCAGGTCGTTGCGCGTATCGAGGCCTCATCGCGGTCGAACATTATCACGTCGGCATCTTTTCTGGTACGAAAGGCTTTGCCGGTCGACAAAAAGGCTACCGCCTCCAGGAGATTCGTCTTCCCCTGGCCGTTCATTCCGCCCATTATGTTTATTCCGGAACTGAATTCCACAAAGGCTTCTTCATAATTTCTGAAGTTATACAGAGCAATATCCTTAATAAACATTCGTTATTCCACAGTAAGGACCGTGTCTTCTTCAGGCAGGGCGACCGTATCACCGGGGACTATCTTTTTCCCGCGCATTAAGCAGACTTCCCCGTTAACGCTGACAAAGCCTTCCCGGATCAGGATCTTTGCCTCTCCGCCGGTCTGCGCCATTCCGGAAAGCTTTAACAGCGAGTCCAGCCTGATGAAATCTGTTTGGATCGGTTGTTTTATCGTGCGGCTCATGTCGTCTTAAGCCTCACCGGCAAAATCATATAAAGGAAAATCTCCTCGCCCTCAGCCGGAACGATAACGACAGGAGTAACGCTGCCGCCAAGTTCGATTATGATCCTCTCCGTGGGTACCGCGCGCAGAGCGTCAAGTAAATAACTGTAGTTAAAACCGATCTCGACATTTCCGCCGTCCCCGTCCATCTGGCACTCGTCATACGCCGAGGCCAGAGCGGTCTGCGTTTGGAGTTTTACTTCACCGAATCCGAATGTGCATCGGATGGGCGTTTTGGTAGAATCCGATATGATTGTCGAGACTCTGTCAACGCATTTTCTTATCTGCTGGCTGTCCAGCACGCATATTTTTTTGTCTGTCCTTGGTATGGCGTTCTTATAGTCGAGGAAATCCCCGTCAAGAAGGCGTGAAATAAGCATCGTGGAACCGAACTGAAATGTGATATGTTTGCTGCCGCGGCTGATCTCGAGCAGGTCATCCGTATCCGAGGCTATCTTCTCAGCCTCTTTAAGGGCGGAGCCCGGCACGATAAACGAAAATGAGCCGCCGTTTTCATTTTTGACCGTCTCTTTGCGGATAGCTACACGGAAACCGTCAAGAGCTGCGGCTGTCAGAGAATTACCCTGTATCTCAAAAAGTTCACCCGAGTAAACAGGCCTCGACTCGTTATCACTTACTGCAAATATCGTTTGTGAGACAAGAGTCTTAAACTTGCTCTGTTCGATCGAAAACGTGTTCTTCCTGTCAAGGCCCGGGAACTCGGGATACTCTCCCGCCTCGATTCCGATGATATTGAAATGGCTCTTTCTGCACCGCAGACTGATGTGCAGATTATTATCGACGTCGACCGTTATGATATCGTCATGCATTTGCCTCAGGATGTCCACAAAAACCTTCGCGTTTATTACGACGGCCCCTTTTCGGGATATGTCTGCGGGTGTGACAGAGCGGATGCCCGTTTCAAGGTTATAACCTGTGAGAGTCAGTGTATCTGCAGCTTCGATAAGAATGCCTTCAAGCGCCGGGATCGCATTCTTTTGCGTTACAGCTCTCGATGCTAACGCGGCGGCGTTCAAAAGGAGGGCTTTTTCACATGAAAACCTCATTTTTCTTTTCCTTTCTGTCTTTGCTGTATATATTACAGATGATAGAAGAATTTTTAGAAGTAAATAGCCGTAGTTGATTATTTCGGTGGACAAGTTCGAAAAAGCACTGCAAAAGACGGAAAAACAATTAACAACGGGATGTGAATAACCGTAGAGAGAAATCCACAGGGTTTTGCGCCGGAAAAATATCAACAGCAGAGAAGAAATATGTCCACGGGGAATGTTGAAAACAAGAGGTCAGATTCTGGCGTTGATGTTTTCGATGATCTCCTCCAGGGTGTTCTTGAACGTGGCGTCGGACATCTTTTTTTCGATTTTTGTAACACCGTGCATGACGGTTGTATGATCCCTGTCCTGGAACAGTTTGCCGATGTCGCTGAAGGAGAGATTCGTCATTTTTCTTAAAAGGTACATGGCGATCTGCCTTGCCATTGCAAGCTCTGCGACTTTGCGCTGCCCTTTGATCTCATTCTCGGAAACTGAGTAGTATCTGCATACTTCGCTGATTATGAGAGCGGGAGGCGGCATTTCCTTGCCTTTATCCTTTCTCATTTCATCGACGGCCCTCGTAACGGCGTCTCCGGAAAGGTCTTTGTCGCCGAGCTGCAGATACGCCAGGATCTTTTTAACGGTGCCCTCAAGCTGGCGGACGTTGTTTGTTATGTTTTCCGAGATATAATTGACCTGTTTATCGTTCAGGTACAGCCCCAGCTGTTCGGACTTTTTTCGGATGATTGCAGAGCGCATTTCAAAATCGGGAGGAGTGATCTCCACTATCAAACCTCCTTCAAAGCGCGTGCGTAGACGGTTTTCTAGTCTTGCCATGTCGTTCGGAGGTCTGTCGGAAGTCAGAACTATCTGTTTTTTGGCTTCATACAGCGAGTTGAATGTATGGAAGAACTCCTCCTGGGTGCTGTCTTTGCCGGCTATGAACTGTATGTCGTCCATTAAAAACAGATCGGCGCTGCGGTATTTCTCACGAAACTCTGTATTCTTGCCGCTGCGTATCGCGGCGACAAGCTCGTTTGTGAATTCGTCGCCTTTCATATAGACAATCCTGAACTTCGGAAACCTTTTTTTAACCGCGTTTGATATCGCGCACAGCAGATGGGTTTTACCGAGGCCGGATTCTCCGTAGATGAACAGAGGATTGTATGCGCTGGCCGGGTTTTCCGCAACCGAAGAGGCGGCAGCGTGGGCGATGCGGTTGGAGTTGCCCACGATGTAATTCTCGAACGTGAATTCGTCGTGCAGAGTGTCGTTTCGGGGTTCATCATTCTTGATCTGGTCCAGGCGGTCATTCTGTCCGAGTATGGTAAGCTCGAAATCCGCCGCGAACAGATCGTGAAGAACGGAAAGGATATTTTCCGAATAACGTTTCCTGATCACGTCCCTCTTAAAATCAGAAGGGGAATATATGACTGCTTTATCATCGGCGAGACTGAGCAGCTCTGCGTCATCGAACCAGGTGTCCACAGCCGTTGTCGTGAGCTGCAAAGCAAGAAGGTCTTTTATGCGGATCCAGATCTCATCTTTCGTATTCATTTCGACCAGCCTTTACGAAAAAAATCGACGGTGAGCAGCTATCTGCGGATAAGCGGGAATTCGAGCCGACGTCTTTTG
Organism: Clostridiales bacterium; assembly: GCA_012719235.1. Lineage (GTDB taxonomy): Bacteria > Bacillota > Clostridia > Oscillospirales > Oscillospiraceae > JAAYAR01. The sequence goes on along the minus strand of JAAYAR010000063.1, from coordinate 25,246 downwards.
TGCATAAAGAAAAATATCCCATAGCGCGTGCCGGCCATGGTATATCTTTTCTGTGCCCGAATGGATAAATTTGAGCAGAGAGCGAAGAGCATACACATGCAGAATTATATAGATATTATACCACATCCCGCACGATTTGCAACGGTATACATCTAAATAAACAATTAAATTAACAAGCAAAGGATTTTTATGCTTTGCGGCTAGCTTTGCAGGCATAAAAAACCATGTGAATTGTTTATTCTTCAGACCATGCCGGCAGCGGTTTTCCGCCGTTTTTTGTTTCCGGTGAAAAACCTCATCAAGACGGACTGATCCGGATACGGGCAACGAGCGGGAAGATGCTGCGTTTATCGGTCGGGCTGGCGCACATTTGAAAAGTTAACCGATCGGCCACAATATCGCACAGGTTTTTTACAAAAAATTCATTGAAGATACCGATAGTTACTCTATAATGATATCAGCAGTCTATTGAGCCGGAGCGCCCGGCATGTTTCAGAGGTAAGGGGGTCAGGAAATGGTCAGGCGGGTATTGATAGTGGAGGACGATGAGAATATCGCAGAACTGATGAAAATGTATTTCGAGAAAGCCGGATATGACGTTTCCATAGCAGGTAACGGCCGCACTGCGATTGACGTATTCGACTCCGTGAATCCTACTATCGTGATTCTTGATATTATGCTGCCCGGTATGGACGGTTGGGCGGTATTAAAGGAGATCCGTTCCCGTTCAAAAACGCCGATAATCATGGTCACGGCAAAAGGGGAGACACAGGATAAGGTCTCCGGGCTCCAGATGGGAGCGGATGATTATATCGTCAAGCCCTTTGAGATGAAAGAGGTTCTGGCTCGTGTCGACGCGGTTCTGCGCCGGGCCGAGCCGGCGGAGCAGGCTCCCAAAAAGCTGCACTATGACAAGCTGACAGTTGACATGGAGTCTTTTGAACTGATTATTGACGGGAAGAAAACCGACGCTCCGCCGAAGGAGATGGAGCTCCTGTATTTTCTGGCCTCTTCCCCGAATCGGGTCTATACCCGCAACCAGCTGCTGGATGAAGTCTGGGGTTTCGACTATTTCGGAGACTCTCGCACGGTGGACGTACACGTGAAGAGACTGCGCGAAAAACTTGAGGGCGTCAGCGACAAGTGGTCACTTAAGACAGTGTGGGGCGTGGGGTATAAGTTTGAGCTTCTTTGAGTGCAGGGGGCTTTATTATGCAGTCCCTGTATAAAAAACAGATCCTGATAACGGCAGGCATATTGCTGGCGAGCTTCTTTCTGCTGGCTGTCGTCATGATGGTTGCTACATACAACCATTTTGTCGCGAGAGCGCAGTCGCAGCTCGAGACCACGGCGGAATCTGCCGCAAAGCTGACAAAGGCGTATTCATTGACGGGAAATCTGGAGACGGACTGGAATTTGCAGATTGCTATTTCCCTGTCGGCCCAGATTTCCGGCACGAACATCATCATCTGCGATAAACTGGGTGAAGTGGTGCTCACGTCTGACTTTCAGTACATCAGTGATCTTATCGGAAAAACCGTGCCGGACGGGGCGGTCGCGGCAATAAAACAGACCGGGAGATTCACGTCGTTCGGAGACTTTGGCGGTCTTTTTGACGAGACAAGATATATACACGGCAGCCCGATACTCTCCGACGCCGGAGATACGATCGGCCTTGTATTTGCCTCATCCAGCGCGGAGGACGTTATCGGTCTTTTTTTGCGGCTTATATATACTTTTCTGATTGTGTGCGTGATCACGCTTACAACGACGCTGGTCGTAACGACCCTTACAACGCGAAGCCAGGTCAAGCCGCTTATAGATATGGCCCAGATCGCCCGGAACTTCGGACGCGGCAACTATTCCGTGAGAGCTGAGGGAGACTACAGAAAAGATGAGATCGGAGAACTGACACGGGCGTTCAATGCAATGGCGGACAGTATAGAGCGCTCCGAAAAGCTCAGGCAGGAGTTTATAGCCAACGTCTCGCACGAACTTCGCACTCCTATGACGACGATCTCGGGTTTTGTCGACGGACTGCTGGACGGGACAGTGCCTGAAGATATGCGTGAAGCCTGCCTGAAAACCGTCTCAGAGGAGGTACACAGGCTCTCAAGGCTCGTAGTGAAGATGCTTGAATTATCAAGGCTTCAGGCAAAACTTGCCTCGCCCGACGGAGCGCTGAAAAAGACTGAGTTTGATATATCGGAAGTCCTGCGTATTACGCTCCTCGGTATGGAGCAGAAGATAAACAGCAAGTCCCTCGAGGTGGAAACCAATATCGGTGATGAGGAAGTCATAGTAGTCGGCGAGAAGGACGGGATCGTACAGGTCGTATATAATCTGCTCGGAAACGCCGTAAAATTCGCAGACAAGGGGACCCGGTTGACGCTTTCGCTTCAAAAGAGCGGCGGGAAGGCTGTAGTATCCTTTTCAAACCAGGGGCCGACTATCCCTTCCGAGGAACTCGACGCGATCTTCGAAAGGTTTCATAAGACTGATCCGTCGCGCAGTGCGGACAAAGAGGGGCTGGGGTTGGGGCTCTACATCGTCAAATCCATAATAAAGGCACACGGCGAAGACATTCTTGTAACGAGTAAAGACGGCCTTACCACGGTCACCATCACGCTTGCGCTGTCCCCTCAGGAGCAGGGTTCGAAAGCATAGGCCGCCGCCCGGGAACTGGACCGGCGGCTCGAAACTTTTATTTTGTTTATTTTTATTATTGAATCAGACACAAATTTTGCGAAAACGGAATATCTTGAGCACATCCGAGTGCCGGAGGCACGGTTTATGGGAAAAAGACGTTATCAGATCACAAGGCGGCTGTGGGGTGCCGGCGACAGGGTCATTGACTCCGGAGCCGAAAATGAAATAAAGACCGGGGAGAGCGCCTCTGCGCAAGGTGAAAGACCGGAGGAGCGCAGAGTTTCTGTCAAAGAACGTGAAAGAGCGGTATTTCTCCTGTGCGCCGTTCTTGCGTTATGCTCGTTCATATTTATTTTTCTTATGAATTTTTCTGTCGGCATCATATCCGAAGAGGGGAAAATAACCCTGTCGTTTACAAACAGGGCGATCAAAGAGGAAGTACCGGAAGCGCCGGATTTTGAGCCGGCAGCAGGCAGCAAGACCGCCTATGCGGTCCCGGTCAGCGCAGGGGATGACGACGGCAGCAGGATGGTGATTTCGACCGGCACGGACAAAGAAAGCGAATTGAGTTTTCAGGAGATATATCTCAAGCTGATCGACAGCGTCGTATGTATCGAAGCGGCGGGCCCATCCTCCGCGGTAAGCGCAAGCGGTATTATCATGTCTTCTTCGGGCTATATAATAACGAACGAGCATGTGGTGGAAAACGCGTACACGATAAGGGTGATACTGCACAGCGGAGAAGTATTCTCAGCCGCGTTAGTCGGCAAAGATTCGGTCACCGATCTCGCGGTTCTTAAAATCGATAAGAATGATTGCGTCAGCGCCGAGTTTGGAGATTCGGATAATACTCGGGTGGGAGACACCGTTCTGGCCATCGGAAACCCGCTGGGCGCGGCGCTTGCGGGCACGTTGACGGACGGGATCATCTCCGCGGTAAACCGCGACGTAGAGATCAACGGCAATATAATGTCGCTCATTCAGACAAATGCCGCTTTAAACACGGGCAGTTCCGGCGGGCCGCTGATCAATATGTACGGACAGGTTATTGGGATCAACACGATAAAGACGACGGCGGCAGACTCCCCGGTCGAGGGCATCGGCTTTGCAATACCGGTTCGGAGCGCAAAACCCGTTATTGACGAGCTTATTGCTTTCGGCTGCGTATCCGGGCGGCCGACTTTCGGATTCGAGGCGCTGGATTACGATCTTCCGATTTCCGCCACCATCTTTTACGGTACGCCAGGCGGGGTAATAATCTCGTCTGTTGACGTGCGTGCGGACGCGTATGAAAAAGGGATCAGGAGAGGGGACGTCATCGTCAAGGCCGCGGGCGAGGATATATACACCGTCTCCGAGTTGTGCAGGATCAGGAACAGATACAAGGCCGGCGATGAAGTTGCTCTCACGATATACAGAAAAGGAAACTACTATCAGCTTTCGGTGCGTCTTATGGAAGAGGCCGCGCTGAGAGACTGACAACGGCTTATCACAAATATGGATCACGGCAGGGCGTAAAGCCTTGCCGTGATCATTTTTCTGTATTCAGAAGAGTTAAGGACTAAGCGCGGCGCCTGTTCAGCGGCTCTGGATGGGTCCTTTGGAGCCCGCTGCGCTCATGTCCCGGAGGGCGTCTTTTCTGGAGAGATTTATGCGGCCCTTCTCATCAATATCGGTGACCTTGACCCAGGTCATGTCTCCGACGTTAAGCACGTCTTCAACCTTCTCGACGCGGCGGTTTTCAAGCTTTGAAATGTGGACCATCCCGTCCTTGCCCGGTACGAGTTCCACGAACGCCCCTATCGGAATGACGCGCACGACTTTGCCGTGGTACAGTTTTCCGACCTCAGGAACGAATACGATGTTCTCGATAGCCTGCTTTGCCGCCTGGCACGCGCTCAGGTCCACGGAGGAGATGTATACGCTGCCGTCGTCTTCAATGTCAATTTTTGCTCCGGTGTCGGCCACGATCTTCTGGATCGTCTTCCCGCCCGAGCCGATAACTTCACGGATCTTTTCCACGTCGATCTTCATGGTGATCATTTTCGGCGCGTACTGCGACACCTCTTTGCGCGGTTCGGCTATGCAGGGGAGCATCACCTCGTCCAGGATCTTATAGCGCGCATCCCGTGTGATTTCAAGGGCGGATTTGATGATCTCGCCGGTCAGGCCGTCGTTTTTTAGATCCATCTGGATTGCGGTGACGCCTTTTTTGGTGCCGGCGACCTTAAAGTCCATGTCGCCGTGGAAATCTTCCACGCCCTGAATGTCGATGAAGGTGGTCCACTCGTCGTCGTTGTCTATGAGGCCGCAGGAAATACCAGCAACGGGGGCGCTGATGGGAACACCCGCATCCATCAGCGCCAGTGTCGAACCGCAGATGGAGCCCTGGGAGGTGGAGCCGTTCGAGGAGAGGACCTCGGAGACTACCCGGATCGTATACGGAAAGACCTCCATCGGCGGGAGGACAGGCACGAGGGCTTTCTCTGCCAGCGCGCCGTGGCCGTATTCGCGCCTGCTCGTGCTGCGTGAGCCGCGCGCCTCGCCAGTCGAATATGCGGGGAAATTATAGTGGTGCATATAACGCTTCGACTGCTCTTCCCAGATCGTGTCGAGCTTCTGGGCGGCATCGACCGTATCGAGAGTGGCGATCGAGAGGACCTGAGTTTGACCGCGTGTGAAAAGGCCCGAGCCGTGGACTCTGGGGACAACGCCGACCTCCGCGTCGAGAGGCCTGATCTCGTCCATTGCCCGTCCGTCAACGCGTTTACCCTCAAGAAGCCATTTGCGCACGACGACTTTTTGAAGCTTGTACATCAATTCGTCCATCAGCATCCTGATGTCGGGGTATTTTCCCTCGAATTTTTCGATCAAGTCTACCTTGATCGGGGTCAACCGCTCTTCACGAACGTTCTTGTCATCCGTATCAAGCGCGTAGCGGATCCTGTCGAGGCAGTAATCCTTTATTTCTTCGAGCATGTCCGGGTCGATCGAACCTCTGACAAACGAGAACTTAGGCTTACCGACCTGGCTGACGATTTCGTTTATGAACCGTACGATCTTTTTTGATTCCTCGTGAGCGAGCATGATGCCGTCATAAATTATCTCTTCGGGGACTTCGTTGGCTTCCGTCTCGATCATTACTACCTTCTCGGCGGTAGAAGCGGTAGTGATCTGCATCTGGGAACGGCTTCTTTGCTCTTTATCTGGGTTCAGGACCAGTTCCCCGTCGACGTAGCCGCAAAAGCAGCCGGCGATCGGGCCGTTCCAGGGAATATCCGAGATGGCGACCGCGCACGACGCGCCGATCATTGCGGGGATCTCGGGCAGACAGTCTGGATCGACCGACAGCACTGTGGTGTTCACAACAACGTCATTTCTGAGATAACTGTCAAAAAGCGGGCGCATTGGCCGGTCGATGAGACGGGAGGCAAGCACGGCTCTCAGAGAGGGGCGGCCTTCTCTTCGCAGGAAAGAGCCCGGTATACGCCCCACGGCATAAAGCTTCTCTTCAAAGTCCACAGTGAGAGGGAAATAATCTATACCCTCTCTTGGCAGGTCGGAAGCGGTTGCGGTTGCCAGTACCATCGTGTCGCCATAGCGGACGGTGCAGGATGCGTTTGCGAGTTCGGCGAGCTTTCCTGTCTCGATAGTCAGTTTCCGGCCGGCAAATTCGGTTTCGAAAATTCTGTGACCGGGGTATTCTTTGCGTTTCATTATCTTGTCCTTTCTGAATCCGGGACAGCGGCAGTTTAGCATTTGAAACCGGGTTCGAAAATCGAGCGCAGTTTCAACTGCTAAAAATGCCGTCAATCCCTTTTACGTGTTTGCGTCCGGTACCGGCACTGCCGACACCGGACGCAGCTGTTTTTTATTTACGTATTCCGAGTTTCGCGATGCACTCTCTGTAGCGGTTGATGTCTTTTTTTGCTAAGTAGTCCAGGAGATTACGTCTCTTTCCCACCATCTTAAACAGGCCGCGGCGGGAATGATCGTCGCCGTGATGGACCTTAAGATGCTCGGTAAGGCGCGTAATACGTTCAGTGAGGATCGCGATCTGGACCTCGGGGGAACCGGTGTCACTCTCATGAGTGCGGTTTTGCTCGATGACTGCGGTTTTTTCTTCTTTTAGAAGCATACTGGTTTCACCTTTCTTTTAATCTCCGGGCGCTGAGCATGGGCCAGGTGAATTCGCCTGTCGGCGTATCTCCGCATGCCGGGCGCCGGTTCGCATAGTTAGCCCATAGATTCTAGCACAGGACTTAGCTGTTGTAAAGTAATATATTTCCGAGCGGATCAGGATTTTTCACGACTATATTATGTCCTCATGCCGGAGGGCTTTATGCCCGCAAAATCATTTTTCGATATAGAGCACCGACACGTCGAAGCCGTCAAAAACGTCGGTGGTATGTATCTCAACGTCCTTTGTCCACTGCGAGATAAGCTCGTTGAAACTGTCTGTCACGATCTGCGGATAATTGTCAAGTACGTATCTGACGTCGAGCGGCTCCCGCTTCAGTATGTGATACCCGTAATCAGACTCTATGATGCCGCTCACCGAGCCGACCTCAAGCGCCGAAAGAGCGTCGCGAAACGTTTCTTCCGCTTCGTCCAGGAACAAATACTCGTTTTTCAGGCCCCCGTCGCTGCTGTACTCTATCGACAGCCGGTCGAAATCCTCTCCCTCCATAATGCGTTTTTCGAGGTTTTTCGCAAGGGCGAGCTGCAGTTCCTTGTCGTCAGCGTCAATAGGGTTGCCCTCATTGTCCTGCGTGGCGAGAAAGATGTGTTTTATGTGATAAAGTTTGTTCGCGTCGCCCCATGCGTCCGTCTCCTCCTGCGTGGGCACGGCCGCGCCCTCTTCACCGTAATAATAGTCGTACAGATGCTTGTACAGTAAATTGACGGCGTAAATGTGCTTGTACGCGGCTTCGGTCATCCGGTTTTCAAGCAGGTATGTTTCGTAGGCCTCCTCGCTGCCCAGTTTGCTCACCGCGTCTTTATGCCAGGAATCAAGCTTCTTAAGTTCTTCGTCGGACAGTGTGGTTTTCAGTTCGGCAGCCTTTTTCTCAATTGCCGCGTACAACCTCAATATTTCGAGCGCGTCCTTCTTGACATAATCCGAAATGCCCGTATCCAGGAACACGGTGTTCCAGTCCGGTTCGTCAATATCGAGCTCGGACATGAGGTTGTTGACGCTCAGGGAAAAATAAGGTTTCAATTCCTCGAGAGTCATGGCTTTGCCGTTTATATATACGGCGTTCATGTCGTAAACGGAAGGCGTCTCGACCGGTACGGCATCCTCCGGAGCGGGATCGCGCAGCGTGAAAAATACGGTCAGCCCGATCACGATAACGGCGGCGACAGCGAAGAGGATAATGAGAATCTTTCTGTTCATTGCTCCTCCTTCAACGCGGCAAGCGCGGCAGAATACTGCCTGACGAGCTTGTCTGCTGCTTTTACGACGCTCTCGCCCGGACTCAGCCTGAGAGTGATGCAGGCCGCGTCGCCGGCCGAAAAACGGATACGCCCCTTGTACGAGGGCTCTGAACAAAGCGCGGAGACAGCCCTGAAGTCGTGCTGCGCCAGCTTCAGCATAAGGGCGTTATCTTTCTGCGATATCTCGCTGATCATGCAGGAGGCCGCGATAGATCTCATGAGTGCGACAGACAAAAGAGTCAGGACATTTGCCGGAGGGTCTCCGTACCGGTCGACCATCTCATCGATAATGTCGTCTCTGTCCTGCTCGTCGCGTATGGCGGCGATACGCCTGTAAAAGTCGATTCGCTGCTCTGCCGAGGTGATATATGAGTCGGGTATGCTGGCGGAGACAAGGAGATCGGCGGTACAATCGGATCTCGGACGCGGCAGTTTGCCCTGCTCCTCCAGGACAGCTTCTTCGAGCAGCTGAAGATACATATCGTAGCCGACGCTCATGAGGTTGCCCGACTGCTCCGCGCCGAGCACGTTTCCCGCACCGCGCAATTCGAGGTCGCGCATTGCGATCTTGAATCCGCTGCCGAATTCCGTATATTCGCGTATGGCGGCCAGGCGCTTGGTCGCCACGTCGGAGAGCGCTTTTCCTGGCCGGTATGTCAGGTATGTGAACGCCCTGCGTGAACTGCGCCCGACCCTGCCGCGAAGCTGGTGCAGCTGCGCAAGGCCCAGGTGATCGGCATCCTCGATTATGAGCGTATTGACGTTGGGTATGTCAAGGCCCGTCTCAATGATCGTTGTGCAGACCAGGACCTGGATCTCTCCTTCAAACATTCTCTGCATGACGTTTGACAGATCCTCTTCAGGCATCTGTCCGTGCGCTACGTCGATAACAAGATCCGGGAACTGGCGGGCAAGGCGGGACGCTGTCCGGTCGATAGATTCGACACGGTTGTGGAGGTAATACACCTGGCCGCCGCGCCCTGTCTCTCTTCTTATCGCCTCTGCGACAACCGCGGGGGAGTACTCCAGCACGTAGGTCTGTACGGGCTGCCTGTCGCTCGGGGGCTCCTCGATCGTGGACATATCCCTTATCCCGGACAGCGCCATATTCAATGTGCGCGGGATGGGCGTTGCCGTCAGCGTCAGAACGTCGACGGTGGCGGAGAGTTCCTTGAGCCGCTCCTTGTGGGCGACACCGAACCGCTGCTCCTCGTCTACGATCAACAGCCCGAGATCTTTGAACAGCACGTCTTTTTGCAGAAGGCGGTGAGTGCCGATAACAAGATCGGCCGTGCCGTTTGCGATCCTCCTTATAGAGGCTTTGATCTGTGCCTGGGAGCGGAAGCGGGACAGGAGCTCGATGTGGACCGGGTAGCGTGAAAAGCGTTTTGCGGAGGTGATGAAGTGCTGCTGAGCCAGTACGGTCGTGGGGACCAGTATTGCAGCCTGCTTTCCGTCCAGGATACATTTCATGATCGCGCGCATGGCGACCTCGGTCTTTCCGAAGCCGACGTCACCGCACAGGAGGCGGTCCATAGGGTGCGGAGACTCCATGTCGCGTTTTATCTCTTCTATACAGCGCAGCTGATCGTCCGTCTCCGAATACTCGAAGCTCTCGTCAAATTCTTTCTGCCATTCGGAATCGGGAGAGAAAGCGTACCCAGGTGTGCGAAGTCTTCTCGCATACAGGTCGATCAGGCTGCGGGCAAGATCTTTTGCCGCTTTCTTTGCCCGGGATTTGCTTTTTGCCCACGCGTCACCGCCAAGTTTGTTGAGCTTGACAGGGGAGTCGTCGGCAGACCCGATGTATTTTGAGATCAGATCAAGACTTGTGGCGGGCACATACAGGCAGTCGGTGCCCCTGTATGCGATCTTTATATAGTCGCGTTCGATCCCGTCAAGCGTGATCTTCTCCATTTTCACAAAACGGCCTATGCCGTGATGGACGTGGACGACGAGGTCACCGGGGGCCAGGTCGGTGAAACTCTGTATATGTTCACGGGAGGTTTTTTTTCTGCGCGGGCGGCGGGAAGGGGAGACGATGAGCTGGTCTTCCGTGATAACGGCCAGCTTTATTTCCTGAAGTACAAAGCCCGACGAGAGTGCGCCGACAGCTATGCTGACGCGGCCTTTGGGCGGCAGCTTATCCAGTTCCCTGTCCATGATCGCGCTTATTCCGCGCTCAAACAGAGCCTGCGACAGAGCGCGGGCACGGTGTTCGCTGCTGCACAGGACTGCAACAGAGTACTCTGACCCGGTGTAATGAGCGATATCAGCCACTGCGGTCTCCAGGCTGCCGCCGTAAGAGGAGAGCTGTTTGGGGCTGGCGTCGAAAAGGCCTTTCGGAGCAAGTTCATCCGGGTAAGCAGATGTAAACGAGTCCAGATATACGACGGGATGCCGCGCCATATTGCCGAGCGCCGTCTCCCAGGTACATGCGAGATCCGAAAACTCTCCGGCAAGCTCACCCGACACGAGCAGGGACTCGATGTCCTCGCCGAGCTGCCACAACCATGAAGAAGCTCTCTCGGCAGTACTGGAATGTTCGCATATGATAACGATCGAGTCGTCCGAGATATAATCGAGTGCCGTCGAAAACTCCGGATAGATCAGCGCCGCGTACCTGTCTGCCGCGGGGAAATTCAGATTTTGTCCGATCCGCTCCGCGTCCTGCCTGAGGGTCTGGACCAGTTTGGGGTTGGCGGTTTTCCTTTTTTCCACGCGGGAGGCGAAAGCGCTCAGTTCTCTTGAGAGCCCGAGGAACGAACCGTCGTGCATTCCCGGGAGGACTTCCGCCGCAGGCAGCATCCCGGCTGTCTTGATGTTTTCGATCCGGCGCTGCGTGGCCGGATCGAAAATGCCCATAGAGTCGAGTGTATCGCCGAAAAACTCCGCCCGCACAGGGTAATCGGAGGACGGCGAAAAGAAGTCGAGGATACCCCCCCTCAGGGAGAACTGCCCCTGGCCCTCGACCTGATCGCATCTTGAGTAGCCCGCGGCTGTCAAACGGGAGGTCAGCTGTGTCAGGTCGTAGTCATCGCCCAGATTTAACGTAAAGGAGGCCGACAGCAGCTTCTGCGGCGGCAGAGTGCGCTGCAGGACGGCGTCGGGAGTTGCTACGACGATCGGGGCGCTTTTTCGAGCCATCCGATACAGAACAGCCAGACGTTTTTGCTGCCACTCCCGGGAGGCCGCCTCAGTCTGGCGGAACACAAAATCCCTGCCCGAAAGAAGAAGCGGCTCCTCTCCCGTAAGAGAGGCAATGTCGGATGCAAAACGGCCGGCTTCGGCTTCGTCCGCGCAGATGACAAAAACGGGCCGCTCCGTTTCCACGTGCAGAGCGGCGGATATCAGAGCGCGATGTACCGGAGCAAGCCCCGTCACACCCGAGGGCTTGCCCATATCGATAAGTGCTGTTATGTCTTTAAAATCGGGCATAGCCCGCATCGCTGTGGATAAGACCCTCATACGGGAACCTTTCTGAATAAGCGCAATACCTTCGCCGGGAGGGGTTGCGTTCGCTGTATTACCGGTATTACTGCCTGTGTACGATTATATTATGCGTGAAAAACCGCGGAGCGCGTCGACAAACAAAAAAAGACAAAACTTTCCCGGCAGGCAGCTGAAATAATGTTTTCGGGGAGTGACGGTCACTCGGCCCGGTTGAATATCTCCATCGCGGCCGGCACGCCGCTGCGGATTATCTCTTCTACGGCCTTGCCGGCCTTTTCCAGCGCGGGGTGCAGCCGCTCGAGCTCGCTGCGGGTCATGCGCGACAAGACCCAGTCGGCTATATCGAAACCGGGAGTATCGGGCTTGCCCACTCCGATGCGCACGCGGGCGACAGCGTCCGTGCGCATATGATCGATTATGCTTTGCAGGCCTTTATGTCCCCCGGAAGAGCCGTTCGGGCGCACGCGCAGCCGCCCGGGCTCAAGATTGATATCGTCAAGAACGACGATTATCCGCTCGGGACCGATCTTATAAAAATCCGCGGCGGCACGGACGGACTCGCCGCTCAGATTCATGTATGTCGTGGGCTTGAGCAGACAGACCTTTTTTCCGCCGATAACGGTAAGGCCGTAAAGACCTCTGAATTTCTCGCGGCTCAGCTCGACATGGCGCTCGGCGGAAAGGATGTCTCCGGCGAGATAACCCGCGTTGTGGCGGGTATGTTCGTAACTTCGCCCCGGGTTTCCTAAAAAAACGACTAACCATTCGGGGCCGGCTTTTTTCCCGGGAAACAGCCGGATATTCATCAAAACAGAGTTGATACGGAGATCTCTTCGTAAATACGCTCGATCGCCTCGGCAAAAAGTGAAGCGACGGAGATCACCTTAATGCGGTTTGTGTCGGCGCCTGCGGGGAGCGGGATAGTGTCAAGGAGCAGAAGCTCTTTTATTACGCTTTCGTTTATGCGGTCTAATGCCTGGCCCGAGAGCACACCGTGCGAGGCGCAGGCATATATTTCTTCAGCGCCGCCTATCTCAACGAGGGCTTTTGCTGCGCCGCAGAGGCTTCCCGCGGTGTCGACCATGTCGTCAAGAAGAATGACGCGTTTTCCCTTCACATCGCCTATGATGTTCATGACCTCCGAGGAGTTTGCCTTCTGGCGGCGCTTATCGACTATTGCGAGGCCCATTCCCATCCGCTGGCTGAACGTCCTTGCTCTTGACACGGAGCCGATGTCCGGAGCGACGACGATCATATTACATATATCCTCTCCGAACTTCCTTTTGTAGTAGCGCACGAACAGAGAACTCCCCAGAAGGTTGTCCACCGGGATATTGAAAAAGCCCTGGATCTGAGCCGCGTGGAGGTCCATCGTAAGGACTCTGTTCGCCCCTGCGACTGTCAGCATGTCGGCTACGAGTTTCGCGGATATAGGGTCGCGGGCCTTTGCCTTTCTGTCCTGCCTTGCATAGCCGAAATACGGGATCACGGCTGTAATACGGCCGGCGGACGCACGCTTAAAAGCGTCGATCATGATAAGAAGTTCCATAAGGTTATCGTTTACAGGATTGCATGTAGACTGTACGACAAACACGTCGGTGCCCCGCACGGTTTCATATATGGATACGGAGACTTCCCCGTCCGAGAAGGTCTTTATTTCGTTGCTGCCGAGCTTTATACCCAGTTCTTTGCAAATGCTCTCAGCCAGTTGCCGGTTCGAGTTGCCGGTGAAGACCTTTATTTCTTTTCCGTGTGGTATCATTTTGAAACAGCCCTTTCGTGTTATGGTATTTTAGAATTTTGTGCCTTGCGCGGAGGATAACTATCTGACAAGGGAATTATCCGGTTGTACGGCGGACGCGTCCGGGGAAAAGCAGTAATAGTCGAGAACATCCTTCGCAACAGACCCGATCAGTCCGCCCTGTCCGCCTTTTTCGACGATCACGACGATCGCAATTTCAGGGTTTTCGCGCGGTGCGCAGCAAACAAACACAGCGTTGTCAAATCGAAGACTTGTCTGAGCCGAGCCGGTCTTTGAAGCGACCTTGATCGGATAGTTGGCAAATACTGCCGACGCCGTACCCGAAACGGATGCTTCAAGCATGCCGTCCATTACCGCCTGATATGTCTCGTCGCTTATTTCGGTTTTGCTCAGCAGGCTGCTCTGATGTTCCTGAACTAAGCGTGGAGAGGAGCGGGACGTGATGAAATTCATAAGGTGTGCCGCGTAGCGGTTGCCGCCGTTGGAAACGGAGGCCACGTAGCACGCGAGCTGCAGGGGGGTGAAGGCGTTATCGCTCTGGCCGATCCCGGCCTGGATCGTATCACCGCCGGTCCAGGCTCTCCCTGACCCCTGCCTTGCCTCGGGCCCCGCGAGTATGCCGAGGCTCTCGTCTATCTCTATGCCGGTTTTCTGACCGAGGCCGAACGCGGCCGCGTAGCGGTCAATAGTCTGGATCCCGGTGAGTCTGGCCGATTCATAGAAAAAATAGTTACAAGAGACTTTCAGCGCGTCGATAACGTTGATCGTCCCGTGAGTCCCGCCGGTCTTGGTATGGATCCAGCATACCGGAGTATATGACGGAGCGTAATACATGTAAACACCGTTATCGGTTATATGGGTGTCCAGCTTTATTGCGCCTGATTCCAGCGCAGCTGTGGCGGTGACCATTTTGAATGTGGAACCCGGTTCATAAGTTCCCTGCGTAGCCCGGTTTAGCAGGGGTTTGAGCGGGTCTTCAACGAGATCATTGTAGTTTTCGCTGTAGGACGCGAGGTCGTACGTCGGATACGAGGCCAGGGCCAGTACTTCGAACGTGTTCACATCGATTGCAACGACGGCTCCGCCCCCCGCTTCCTGGCCGGCTCCGCTGTCCGCAGTCTCTCGCAGCTTTTCTATACACGCCTTCAGCGAATCTTCCGCGACAGCCTGCATACCGATATCAACGGTCAGATATACGTCCGATCCCGCTTGCGGTTCTTTTACGTACCGCTCTGATACTATTTCTCCGTTCGCGTTTGTTTTTGTCTCCAACAGACCCCTTTTGCCGTGAAGATACTCTTCAAAAGCCTCTTCGATACCCCCCTTTCCGATGAGCTCATCCATATCATAGCCGAGAGGGCGGAGTCTCTCGTAATCCTCCGCTGTCATATGGCCGAGCCTGCCCAGGATGTGTGCCGCGTACTTCGTGTTGTAGACCCGTTCGGAACCGGCAATCACCGAAACAAGACTAAATCCCCGTTCCTGCACCGCCGCTATCATCTGCGTGCCGACGTCTTCGCAAAAGATGTAGGGAGCTATATTCAGGACATTTCGCAGCGTCAGTTCATATCGTACCCCGAGGATCTTCCGCAGAGTATCCTTATCGTACGAAGAGTTCGTGAGGCCGTATACCGAGAGCATTTTTTTCATGACTTCCGGGCCGGACAGGTCCTGGTCCCAGCCAAAGTAAGCTTTGTAGCTGTCAAATCGTTCCCGGTTTGTTACGGAGGCGCCGGATAAGTAATAAGCCCCGGCGCTGAGCGGCAGAGTGTCATTGTATTGTGCGCCATACAGATCGCACAGCTTCAGCAGTTCGAAGATAGTCGAGTTGATCACGTCGTCTTCAGCCTGGCGGATATCCTTAAAACCGAGGGAATAGACCGTCCTGTTCGTGATCAGCGGTACTCCGTTTCGGTCGAAAACTTCGCCGCGTGCGGCGTTAACGGTGGTGTAAGAGGTGGTTATCACCACTTTTTCCGCTTCCGATAGGTAGGTCGCGCCGTTTACTACCTGAAGATTGATGAGATTCAGCACACATATACTGATACAGATAAAAATGATAACCGCAATAATGACCGTGCGTGAGGAGAGTTTTCTTTCGTCCATACAGCCTCTCCTACGATCTGAACCGCTGCCGCGTGTTCCGGTTGAACCGCGCGTCGACACGTGACAGAAGCAGCAGTATGGGAATAGATAAAACGGTTGAATACAGCAGCATGGGCAGCGTGATCGACCACAGCGAACCGGCGGAGGAGGCGCCCGAGAAAAACAGATATAATAGTATGCGCAGCAAATGAGTGATAACGAGCGAAAGCGCGGCGAGCATGATCATAACGAATTTGCTTCTCACTACGATACGCTCAACAAGAAGTATCAGCAAAACGGACAGTACCGTCAGCGTTATCGTATAAAATCCGTCAGAACCCGCCAGAGCGTCCGTCATAATGCCCGTGCATAAAGAGAAAACGACCGCACCCGTACCGCACTCAAGCATCGACACGAAGGTTATTATGCATGGAGCCAGCATGGGTGCCGCACCGAACAGAGGAAAGCGGCTGAAGACGGACAGCTGCAGCGCGGTAAAAAAAACGAGGTAGAGGGAGTAGCTCAGCCATTTGTAGAATTTCGTTTTGTTCCTAAGGCTCATAAAAGACCATTCCTTTGAGGGCTCATATGCGCGACCGGGCCGCGGGCTCGGGTTTATTGCTTATCTGCGTTTGATACGATGATAAAGACCTGCGTCAGGTCATCCAGGTCGGCGGCGGGGCGCAGCACGGCGCTGTATGACAGGCCGGAAGGGTCGGGGATAATCTTTTCGATGTATCCGACGATGAGTCCCGGCGGGTATTTGCCTCCGGTACCGGTCGTTGTTACTGTGTTGCCCGAGCGAAGGGCAGCGTCGCTTTGCAGATACCTGATGATCAGCTTTCCGCTGCTCATGTAAGCATAGTCTCCGCCGGCAATACCGACGTCGTTTGTCTCGTCTATAACGGCGCTTATGCGCGACGTGGGATCCAGGATCGTGGTGACTGTTGCCCACTCTGACCCCAGGCTCGTTATTGAGCCTATTAAGTGGCCGTCCCAGGACACGACGCACATTCCGACCTCAAGCCCGGCGGAGCTGCCGGAACCGATTGTAAAGTCCGAGCTGAAACTGCTGGAACTGCCGGAGATAACGTCGGCGGCGGCATAATTGAATTGCGTCATGGTCTGCGTCAACTTCAACAGCGTCTTCAGGCTCTCGTTCTCCTTAACGGCCGCTTCGGCTTGTCTGAGTTCCAGTTTCAGCTTAGCGATCTCCATTTTAAGCTCGGTATTTTCCTCTTTGAGCTCGTCGACCATGCTGATGTAATCGCGAAGATCGCCGATCGCTTCTGCTGCGCGGGCGGCCGCGCGCTCGGCAGGGTAGTAAAAACCCTTTACCGCCTTTTCCAGGATGCTCGCTTCATTTCCGGAAAGGTGGGACATCAGCGCCATGACCAGAGCTGCTGCCACAGCGAGAGCGACCAGCCAGATATTCTTTTTTTTCGCCCGTCTTTTCAAAATTTCCGCTCCAGACCGAGGCTGCGCAGCTTCATAAACAGGCTGCAAACGGGCAGCCCCATGACGTTGTAATAGTCCCCTTCGATCCTGCTGACAAAAACACTGCCCGCACCCTGCACCGCATACGCGCCCGCTTTATCCATCGGTTCGCCCGAAAGGATGTATTCCCGTATCTCATAGTCCTCCAGATCGCGAAAATAAACGGTTGTCCGCTCCGAGTGAGAGTATTTATTTCCCCGGAAAAGAAGCGTGTACCCGGTGTATACGTCATGTGACCTGCCGGACAGAGCTTTCAGCATCATATAGGCGTCGTTTTCGTCCGCTGGTTTTCCCAAGGGTATACGGTCAAGAAAAACCAGCGTGTCCGCCGATAAAACGACGTCTTCGGAAGAGGCGTTTCGGGCGGCGGCTTCCGCCTTCCTTTGCGATAGCAGCACGACCGAGATCTCGGGCGACAGGTTGTCAGACAATTCCTCGGACACGTCCGCAGGGCATACGGTAAAGTTGGTGACGCCGCAAAGGCGAAGCAGTTCCTGTCTTCGGGGGGAGTTTGATGCGAGAATAAACTTCATGGATATTAAAGCCCTGTCGACCCGAAACCGCCGCTGCCCCGCTCCGTACCGTCCAGCTCCGTTACCCGGAGTATCCGCGCGCGGCACACCGGAGCGACTACCAGCTGGGCTATTCTGTCGCCGGGCCGCACGGTGTAAGGCTCGTCAGTCAGATTTATAAGGCCGACCTTTATTTCGCCGCGGTAATCGCTGTCGACAACGCCTACACCGTTGGAAAGAGCGATCCCGTAGCGCGCCGCAAGCCCGCTCCGGGCGAAAACCAGGGCGACATACTCCGCGGAGGGGAGGGCGATGGCTATTCCGGTGGGGATGATCACGGGAGTGCGCGGCTCAAGAGTGAGAGGCCCGGAAAGACAGGCGTGAAGGTCCATTCCGGCCGCTCCGTCGCTCTGGTAAGCGGGCAGGGGGAAGTCCTCGGCCGCGTTTGCAAGGGTTTTTATTTTAAGTATCGGTGTCATTGAAAAAGACCTCTTCGCAGCCGGGAGAGAAGGCTGCGCTCTTTCTTGAAATAATGCCCGTATGTGCCCTCGTTCGGTGTTTTGAGCTGCCCGTTCATCAACGCGGCAGCCGTATCGGCGCATTCGCGCGCATTCTCCGCCGTAAAGCGGATGCGCAGAGTATGAACGCCGAGGTTTTTGAATTCGGTGAGATCACGCGGGAAAAGCTTTTTGCTGTCATACAGGATATTATGGCACCCGATCGCGTCCTTCAGAACCGGGAAAAGCGCGTTGCGGCGGTCTTTGAGCATCATCGGAGTCGAGGAACAGTTACATACTCCGCTTTTTTGCTTTATTATGCAGCGCTCGGTGACCATCAGCGGCAGCCGGCCGTATACGAGCATCTCTGTTTCAAGCTCGTCGGAAAGCCGGAATATTTTATCGGCCGTCAGATCGAATGAAACGGTTGCGGAGATAAATCCGCAGCCGGCATATGCGCGCAGCGCGAGAGAATTGCATATGTTCAGTCCCCAATCCCCCCGCACGCGGAAACCTTCTGAAAGGGCAATGGCAGCGCTGTCCGGGTCTCCCACAAGGGCTGTGGATATTCCGAGGTCATATGCAACGGAAAGGCGGGCGCGGAGTGTTTCCGCGTCGCCGGCGGCCGGAGCCTGAGGCATCACGGCGCAGATCTCTGTTGTACCGTAAAAGGGCTTAAGCAGTTCCCCGCTTGTTGAGATATCGCTCAAAGGCAGATACACGCGCGCGGGACCGAGTCTGGCAAGCTCCTCCGAGAGCTGCGCTTTTCCCGAGAGCTCCACGGAGAAACGGACCTGTTCTGTGGGAGCCCGGGGGTGTTCACCGAAATCGAAAGAACCGGTCTGTTTCACGGAAGGATTCCCTCGAATGGCCGTAAGCTGGAGAAGGGTGCGGTCGCGCAGATCCGCCAGATCGCCCGGAGATATGTTAAGGCCCTCCCGGATCATGAGCCTTGCGCTCTCACAGCGGTAAGGGGTCGCGCCTGTGCGGTAGAGCAGTGTGCGAAGTTCCGCCCTTTCCGCCGTGTCCGGACGTCGGGAGTCGTCCGCGATCGGCCCCTCCGCCGAGGCGGTGTTGCCGTCGCCGTCCTTTACAGACAACACGATAGGTTTTCCCGCGGATGCCTGCAGGACGAACGAAACTGGAACTCTTTGCAGTTCCGGCATTTTTGCGGCCGCTGTCTTTCCGGGCCGCCCGGCGGGTCGCGGAGGAGTTTTCGCGAAATAGTAAGCGCCGTCGCCGCCCGGCGTACCCCCGAAAATGTCGTCCGATCCGAAAGCTGCCGCGATTTTTTTCTGTGTATCCCGCTGGGGTGGAGAGGTACCGTGCAGCGCGCCGTAAAATGCCCCGACAACTCCCGACACGAGGTCTGGCCTGATCTCCCGTGTGTCGAGCAATGCGGCCGTAACACCGAAAGATTCCAGAAGGTCCAGCCGGTCGATCATTGAAACGGGATTGGCGCAGAGCGGGTAATCATAACCGCAGCGATCCCGCCCGAAAGGATCGCGGCAGGGGTGGCTGCATTTGCCCCTCGCGGCGCTCGCCCCGGATAGAAAAGAAGAGAGGTAGCACCTTCCCGGTACCGACGCACAGCCGGAGCCCAGAACCGTGACCTCCGTTTCCGCTTTAAGGGTGTTCTTAAGAGCCGACAGATCATCGGCGGTTATGCCGCTGCCCAAAGCGACACGTGAAAAACCCAAAGACGCCGCAAGCTTTATCCCGCCGGGCGTGCGGGCGCAAAAAGAGGGAGAAGCGTGCAAAAGCACGCCGGGTATCACGTTGCGAGCGACAATGGCTGCGCCGGGATCGCCGAGCCGTACCGCGTCTACGCCGGCCGACGCCACACTGACGAAGTCATCGCCGAGCTCGCGCAGTTCTGAGTCTGAATACAGAGATTCAAAAGAGGCGTATACCCGGACGCCCCTTACGCGGCAGTATCTGACGGCCGCCGTGAGTTCCCGGCGTGTGAAAGCGTGTAAGGTCTTTTTTGATGTTTCGGATCTGTAAAGAAGACATACGGCATCCGCACCGCAGCTTACGACTTCTTCAAGCTGAGCGCTGGAAGCGGCATATGTGACAAGTTCAAGCATTTGTTAAAGCGCGGGGACGGTGCGACCCCCGGTCAGGACCCTTTCTCATATCTTGCAGACGCGCGTCGGAGTTCGGCGATCTGCGACTTAAGCTTTGCGTTCTCGTCGATGCTTGCTTTCAGCTGCGCACGCAAAGAGTCGTTCAGTTCCAGAGCCTTGAAATACTCGTCGCCGACATTGAGGGCGGCCAAAACCGTGGCGTCGAGGCTCGGGATCCGGCTGCCTGATGTTATTTCCGATATTTTGCCGTTCACATACGCGCTGATCTTCTTGACGTACTCCTCGCTTTCGTCGGCAAGTATGGTGTACGGGCAGCCGCCTATACTGACAACGACCCTGTTTTTCATGCGGTACCCCTCCAGATAACCAGATTGTCGGCCCGGGCGGCAGGAACAGATCGCCGCAAGGCATGCTTTCTCTGTTATCATATTGTATCACATTTTTATATATATGGATATCGTTATTTGAGTCGTACGGGATTTTTTCTCCTCACGCCCAAATTCAAGGTAAAGACAATTTGCGGCATACGCACTTTACAGCGCCCGAGCTTTGCTGATATAATGTCTCCGATTCGGTCGAAAGAAGGGGTGCGCGCGTGGAAACAGAAAAATCAGTTGTGGAAATGTCGCGTGAGGCGGTAAAAAAACTTGTTGCTTCGGGCTGCGGTGATGCAGCCCTGCTCTATCTGGCGCGCCGGATCGATCCTGACGTATGCGCTCAAACCGCCGGCCTTCAGGGGCTCGGCTTCACGCAGGAGAGAGCGGCCGGAGCCCTTGCCGCGCTCAGGAAAATGGGACTGGATGAAGTCGGCGGGATCGCCGAAACCCCGGAGTCCGAAGCCCCGGAGATGGATAAAGAGAGCATCAGCGTTTCGGATATTGCGCAGGAAATAGAGAGCAACGGAGATTTTGCCCACCTGGTTGCCGAGACTGAGCGGAGGCTCGGGTCGAAGCTGTCCACCGCCGCGCTTGTGATTTTGATGAACATTTACAGCAACCTCGGCCTGCCGACGGAGGTTCTTTATCTGCTGTTGACGTATTGCGTTGAAGACGCCCAGCGATATTACGGCACAGGCCGCAAGCCGACGATCAGACAGCTTGAGAAAGAGGCATATCACTGGGCCAGGCTTGAACTTGACACACCGGAGAAAGCGGCGAAATACATACAATACAGGAAAGACGCGCTGAGCAAGGCCGGTTCGGCTGCGGAGGTGCTGGGCATAGGCGCGAGGCGGCTTTCGCGTTCCGAGGAAAACTATATAACAAGATGGATCGAGTGGGGCTTCGGACCCGACGAGATCGAGGCGGCGTACGACAAGACGGTCCTCAAGACCGGGGAACTCAGCTGGAAATATCTGAACACGATTTTACAGAACTGGCACGAGAAAAATCTGCACACTCTTGAGGAGATCAGGCTCGGGGACCGCAGGCCTGTTCAGGGCCGGAGCGAAGTGGATCGTTATGAGCTTGAGGCAATCGAGTGGGCTAAGAAGTACAACCGGAGAAAAGCATCCGGTGAGGAAGTGCAGGGGTGAGGCAAATGACCTTTGATGCCGACCTTCTGGCTCAGGCGTTCGAGAAAAAGGCCCGGGACAGGAGCCGAAGGGAATTGCTCTTGGAAGAAAGGCGAAAGAAAGTGTTCCGGCAGATACCCGAACTCGCCGAGAATGACAGGCTCATGAGAAAGACCGCCGCGGAAGCAGTTTTGACCGCGCTGAAAAGCGGTACAGACCCGAAAGCCGCCGCCGAAGCTCTGCGGGACGAGAACCTTGAGCTTCAGGCACGGGAAGTTGACCTTCTCGCGAGCTACGGATACAGACCGGATTATCTGCAGAACAGCCCCGAATGTCAGGTCTGTTCGGATTCCGGACTGGACGGCACGTCGGTATGCTCATGCGTGCGCAAGATCTACGCGAAACTGCAGACACGTCAGCTCGATAAAAAGCTCGATTTTTCCGTCCGCAATTTTGAGAAATTCGATTTGTCCCTGTATTCGCCTGTCGAAGACAGGAAACGCGGGATCTCTCCGAGAGAAAACATGAAAAACAACCTTGAGATCTGTAAAGAGTATGCCCTGGGCTTCGGTTCCCGAAGCAGCAACCTGGCATTCTTTGGAGACACGGGGCTGGGAAAGACGTTCTTGTCCGCATGTATCGCCAAGGTTGTCTCCGAGAGCGGTTTTTTTGTCATATACGGCAGCGCCGGCGAGATCTTCTCCGATTATGAATCGGAAAAATTCTCCCGCGACAAAGACTCGACTGCAAGCGCGTCGCGATACACGCAATGCAGCTTGCTGATACTTGACGATCTCGGTACGGAGATGACCACTCAATTCACGGTATCGGCTCTTTATAATCTTCTCAACTCAAGGCTGATGGGCGGCAAGAAGACGATAATAACGTCAAACCTCAACATTAAGGATCTGAGAACAAGATATACGCCGCAGATCATGTCCCGCCTTGAGGGCGAGTTCCGTAATCTGGCGTTTTTCGGGGACGACATCCGCATGAAAAGAAAGGAAAGAATGTGAGCAGTCCGTTTTTTGCGCTCATTTCCCGTGTTCGCTTTATATACCGGTGGGGTCTGATGCACAACGTGCACAAAGAGAACGTGCAGGAGCACTCCCACATGACAGCCGTGATCGCGCATGCGCTTGCGGCAATAGGCAGAGATATCTTCGGGCGCGCCATCGATCCCGGCGAAGCAGCCGCGGCAGCGCTGTATCACGATGTGTCCGAGATCTTCACGGGCGATATGCCGACGCCGGTTAAGTACCGCAACGAAAAACTTACGGGCGCCTATAAAGATATTGAGGATATATTCGCGAACAAGCTGCTGGACATGCTCCCGGAAGAGATGAAAAAAACATACGAGCCGCTGATGTTTCCGCAGGGGGATGTAAAAACATTCGTAAAAGCCGCGGATACGCTGTGCGCGTATATAAAGTGTATTGAGGAGCTGAAATCGGGCAACAGCGAGTTTAAGAGCGCGATGGTGCAGACCAGGAGCAAACTTGACAAGTTCGATCTGCCTGAGCTGCGTTATTTTATGGAGCATTTTTTGGGCGCGTTCAGCCTGACGCTGGATGAGCTAAACGACTGAAGAAAGAAGGCGCGAACAAGGGTATGAGAGCGATCCTAACTGTTATCGGGAAGGACAGGATCGGCATCATCGCGAAGGTTTGCACGTTGCTGGCCGCCGATGACGTCAACATTCTGGATATCAGCCAGACAGTGATGCAGGAGTATTTCACAATGATAATGCTTGTGGATACCTCTGCGTCCGCCACGCCGTTTGACGAGCTTGCCCGCAAGCTGGATGAAACAGGGCAGCGGGAGGGCCTGTCGATCCGCATTCAGCGTGAAGATATTTTTAACGCTATGCACCGTATATAGCGCGAGGCGGCGGAATTCCGGTCGTTCGAGTCGCCGAATGTCCGATAGAATCAGGCCGAAAGCGAAGCTGTAAATGACCGCTCTGCAGGCGGCTGTGCACGCTCGGGCGGAAAGGAATGGTTACACTTGATAAGCTCAAGAGAAATTCTTCAAACGATCGAAATGATAGATCGTCAAAACCTTGATATCCGGACGATTACGATGGGAATATCCCTCCTTGACTGCGCGGACTCCTCAACGGAGCGCTGCTGCGAGCGCATCTACGACAAGATCACGACACGTGCCGAGCGCCTTGTCGGAGTCGGAGAGGAGATAGAAAGGGAATACGGGATCCCGATTGTCAACAAGAGGATCTCGGTCACGCCGATCGCTCTCGTCGGCGCGGGCTGCCGAACGAACGACTTCACACCTTTCGCGCGGACACTTGATCGGGCGGGAAAGGCGGTGGGCGTGAATTTTATCGGCGGTTTTTCCGCACTCGTACACAAAGGCATGACTCAGGCGGACAGGGCCCTCGTAGCCGCCATACCGGAAGCGCTCGCTCAGACCGATATTGTCTGCTCCAGCGTCAATGTTGCGTCGACAAAAGCGGGGATCAACATGGAAGCGGTAGCCGATATGGGGAAGGCGATAATCAGGACGGCACTCCTGACTGCTTCCCGGGGCAGCCTGGGCTGTGCAAAGCTTGTGGTGTTCGCCAACGCCGTAGAAGACAATCCGTTCATGGCGGGTGCGTTCCACGGAGTGGGAGAGGCGGAATCGGCCATAAACGTGGGAGTGAGCGGACCCGGTGTCGTGCAGGCGGCGATCCGGGGAGTACCGGGCGCGCCGTTCGACGTTCTGGCCGAGACGATCAAGAAAACCGCTTTTAAAATTACGAGGATGGGGCAACTGGTGGCCAAGGAAGCCTCGGAGCGGCTCGGCGTGCCGTTTGGCATCGTGGATCTCTCGCTTGCTCCGACACCTGCGGTCGGCGACAGTGTTGCGGCGACCCTTGAGGAAATGGGATTGTCAGTCTGCGGAACCCACGGTACGACGGCCGCGCTGGCTCTTCTGAACGACGCGGTGAAAAAAGGAGGAGTGATGGCTTCCGGCAGCGTGGGCGGACTGTCCGGAGCTTTTATACCTGTCAGCGAGGACGAAGGAATGATTTCGGCTGCCGAGTCGGGCGCGATCACTCTCGACAAACTTGAGGCAATGACCTGCGTTTGTTCTGTAGGCCTGGATATGATCGCCGTGCCCGGAGATACTCCCTGGCAGACAATCGCCGCGATCATCGCGGATGAAGCGGCTATCGGTATTATCAACAACAAAACGACTGCTGTTCGATTGATCCCCGCGCACGGAAAGAAAGTCGGCGACAGGGTCGATTTCGGCGGTCTGCTCGGCAGCGCGCCCGTAATGCCCGTACACAGCGGGTCGGCGGAGCGTTTCGTTGAGCGCGGAGGCAGGATACCGGCGCCCATACAAAGTCTGAGGAACTGAAAAACCGAAAAACCGTCCCGGCTGAGTATGATCCCGTGCCCTCGCACGGGATCTTTGCGTCAGGAGGCCCGGCCCGCATACGGGAGCGTTTCCCGGGGAATGATAATAAAACGCTTATTTATGCCGTGCGGACACAAAATGTGCCGGAGCCGTATGCCGGGAGCACGATATGATGTTGTCCGACAAGCGATTGATAAGCTCATTTCATCTGGGTTTGTAACGAAACGGGAAAAAGGTGGACAAAAAGAGAAAAAAGGGGGTTGACAAGAAGGGTAGCGGATGTTAATATGTCAAAGCTGTCGCGAGGGCGGCGAGGCTGAAGGGGTTGACAAGAGGACCCCGGACGTGATAGAATAGCAGTCCCTCAGCGAGAGAGTGTACCT
>JAAYAR010000062.1 GCA_012719235.1 Clostridiales bacterium | reverse complement strand
GCAAGTACGACTACAGGAACAAGGATACGGACAACAGCCGTAACGGGTACAGCGAAAAGACTCTGAAGAGCAGCTTAGGGGACATAGAGATCTCTGTTCCCCGAGACCGGAAGGGCGAATTTGAGCCTCAGATCGTCAGGAAGAACCAGACCACCCTCAGCGGTGACATCGAGGAAAAGATCCTTTCCATGTACGCCAAGGGGATGACCACAAGCGACATAGAGGGCCATATACGAGAGATATACGGCATAGAGGTGTCGGACAGCACAATCAGCCGGGTGACGGACAAAATACTTCCCGTGGTGAAGGAATGGCAGATGCGGCCGCTGGAGGGCATATATGCAGTCGTCTTTATGGATGCCATTCACTTCCATGTCCGCAGCGAGGGGCAGATCATAAAGAAAGCCGTATACATCGCCATAGGCATCAAAATGGACGGGGTACGGGATGTTCTGGGCATGTGGATCGGTGAAAACGAGAGCGCCAAGTTCTGGCTTGGCATACTCAACGGCCTGAAAAACCGTGGAGTAGAGGATATCCTGATTGCTTGCGTTGACGGGCTTACCGGCTTTACGAGCGCTATCGAGGCGGTATACCCCAGGACAGAAATCCAGCAATGCATTATCCATCAGATCAGGAACAGCACAAAGTATGTCTCGTATAAGGATCTCAAGCCGCTCATGGCTGACCTGAAGAAAGTGTATGCCGCCGTCGACGAGCAAACGGCGCAATATCAGCTGGATGTATTCGAAGAAAAGTGGGGCGGTAAATACCCAAAGATTGCCCTGTCCTGGCGCTCCAACTGGGCAAACTTATCGACCTATTTCAAGTACCCTCAGGAGGTCCGGACGCTGATCTATACGACCAATGCCATTGAGAACTTCAACCGCCAGCTGCGGAAAGTAACGAAGTCAAAATCTGTCTTTCCCACAGACGACAGCCTTCTGAAAATGCTCTATCTGGCGATGGTCGACATCACAAAAAAGTGGACCGGCCGGAGGAGGGATTGGGGCCAGATTTATTCCCAGCTTGAGGTTTTCTTCGCGGATAGACTGCCTGACTAGCGGGAAACAGCCGTCGCGTCAAGGGTAAATGAACGGCTGCAGGTGCAGCCGCCCTTGACACGCCGCCGGTTTCCCGCTATGATGCAGCCAAGGCGGAATCCCGTATTGCGGTCTTCCGCCCTGAAATAATTCTTGCTCTGTTTTGCGCCAATTTAGAGTTTACACAAAGTTCGGGCCCACCCGCTTACGAGGATTAACCCGTGCGTCCGTGCCTAAAAACATAGTATCCCTGCAGCTTTGCGGACTTGATTGCTCAAATCCGTTATCACCCCTCGGACCATCGAAAAACCCTGTAATCATAACGATTGCAGGGTTTTTTCTATATTATTGCAATTAAGATATTACGTGTGTTGTCCATTATCTGTCCTTTAATGCCGAAAAAACATCCATTTTATTCTAACAGCTAGTATACTGTACTCGCTGTTGTTATGTTCTTTTGACCTGGGCGAGAATGTTCGCGAGCGTCTGGGCAGCTTTCGCATCCGATGATTATTGAGCATGGGTGTATATGTTTGACGTGGCAGGTTGTTTCGTCATATCGAAATGTTATGGAGATTACTGTATCTGTGCGCCTGAATTTTCTGATATAATACTTTCAACCACTGTATTGTGATCGGTCTGATTACAGCAGGATTTTAGGAGGATTCCGGACCATATGAAAAAATACTGATTACCTTACTTTGTGTTTCTCTTCTGCTCTGCAGCTGCGGCTGCAGCAATAGACCGAAGTCTTCGGAAGAACAGCCGGAAAAGCTTGTCGTCGGCATGGAACTTGCCTATCCCCCTTTTGAGACCAAGGACGAATCCGGAGAAGCCACAGGCATCAGCGCCGATTTTGCGCGGGCTCTTGGTGCATACCTCAGCCGCGAAGTGGTCATTGAAAACATCGCCTGGGATGGCCTGATCCCCTCTTTGCAGACCGGTATGGTCGACGTGGTAATCTCCTCAATGACCATCACTGAAAAGCGTAAGGAGACCGTCGATTTTTCTGATCCGTATGCCTGTGCGCTGCTGGCTATTCTGGTCAATTCCGGGAGCAGCATCGAAATTGCCGATGATCTGAATCGGGCAGGCGTCAAGGTCGCCGTAAAAACCGGCTCCACAGGGTATTTTTACGCGCAGGAGCATCTCCCAAACGCGCAGATCATTGCCCTGAGTGACGAAAGCGCATGCGTGACGGAGGTCTCGCAGGGAAAGGCCGATGCCTTTATATACGACCAGCTTACCATCTATCGCAACTGGCAGGCGCATCCGGATACGACCAAAGCCGTGTTTATTCCATTTCAGGATGTAGAATACTGGGGCTGCGCTGTGGCAAAAGGCAATTCCGAACTGTGCGGACAAATCAATGAATTCATTAAAAAGTTTACCGACGAAGGTGGTTGGGATGAACTGACCGAAAAATACCTTTCCGAGGAAAAGCTCGCCTTTGATTCACTCGGTTTCAAATGGTTTTTTGATCTTGACGAATGAAAGACATGTTAAAACGTCTCTTCTGTGCAGATCCCGGGGAAAAAGCGCATCCTGCCGCCGCAGTTTTCAATCTGCTGCTGGTGTGCGGGCTGCTGACCGCGATATTCTGGCTTTCCCTTGCTGCGATCAATGTCGCGTTTGACTTTTCATTTGTTGTTACATACCGCACACGGCTGTGGAGCGGCTTTCTGGTAACGCTTGAACTGAGTGCGCTCAGTATGCTTATCAGCCTGGCAATCGGTGTGCTCAGCGCGCTGGGGCAGGGCTCGCGCATTCTGGCGATCCGGTATCTGTGCGATATCTATGTTAAATTTATACGGGGCACGCCGCTGATAATGCAGATTTATCTCTTCTTCTACATTATCGGTACGGCTTGGGGAGTTACCAACAGGCTGATTGCCGGCGCGTTGATTCTGTCGATTTTTGAAGGTGCGTATATCGCCGAGATAATCCGTGGCAGCATGATATCAATAGACGCTTCGCAACTGGAGGCCGCAAGAGCCGTCGGTTTGACTCGTCTTCAAATAGCCCGATATATTATTTTGCCGCAGCTTGTGGCGCGTACGCTGCCTGCGCTGACCGGACAGTTCGCTTCCATTGTGAAGGATTCCTCACTTCTTTCCATGATCTCGGTTATTGAGATGACCCAAACCATACGCGAGATCAGCGCAACCAATTTCAAACTGTTTGAATGCTATATATTCCTCGGACTGTTATACCTGTGTCTCACTTTGCCTATCACATTCGTGAGCAAAAGAATGGAAAGGCGTTTTGATTATGCGAGTTGAATTTAACAATTTATCCAAGCGCTTTGACGACAACCTGAGCGTCCTCGAGCCTATGGATTTTGCCGATGATATTCATACACTCGCTGTTATCGGTCCGTCCGGCGGCGGAAAATCGACATTGTTAAGGATCCTCGGAGGTCTCATCACGCCGACTACCGGTGAGATCCTGATGGATGGAGAGCCTATCGGCCGCGATGAGCGAGCGTTGCAGCGTTACCGTGCCAATCTTGGCTTTGTATTTCAGCAAAGCGGTCTTTTCAAGCATCTGAATGCGCTTGAAAACATTACGCTCCCGTTAGAAAAAGTGCACGGATATTCAAAAGAAGCAGCATATGAGCGGGCAAACGCGCTGCTGCGGCGCTTCGGGCTGGAAAATGACGCTCAGAAACATCCTGCCGCGCTTTCGGGCGGGCAGCAGCAGCGGGTCGCCATTGCCCGCGCTATAGCTGCAAAACCAAAACTGCTTCTCCTCGAAGAGCCCACATCGGCGCTCGACCCGGAATACACCATAGAGGTGCTTGATATAGTGGACGAGCTGAAAAACGAAGGTCTTGATTTTATCATCGTAACTCACGAAATGGGATTTGCACGCCATGCCTGCGAAAAAATCGTTTTTTTGTGTGAAGGCAGACTGATGGAATACGGGGAAAGCGCCGAACTGTTCGGAAATCCGCAAACATTGCAGCTTAAGAATTTCCTGGGGAAACTGCTGGAATGGAACGTTTAACGAAAACGTCAAATCGGCGTGTATTATTCTTTCCTGTCGCCAGAAAGCCACGGTGCATACGGATTCGGGGGCGCGGACGAAAAGTTGGACAAGTGAGGTCCTCTCAGTTGGTACGGGGGTGCGGACAAAAGCTAGGGCTTTGTGCTTAATCCAAGATTTTGTCCGCACCCCCTACTTTATATGCCAATGTATTTGTGAGTGTCAAGCCATCAACATATATTCACTTTCTCAAGCGAATATATGAGTTATACTTTTTTTCGGCAGTTACTAGTAGAAAATGTTTATTCCATGTGGTATTGTAAAGAAAAAGCTTTCGGCATAAACAAAATGCACTAACCTCCGCGTTCTCCTGTTTCTCTGACTGATAATGATACCATCTATTTGCTGTGGGCCGCAGAGATATTTCGGAACTGTCCAAACGGGGTGGACTGATATACCGCTCGTTCTGCCGTTCTCCGTTATTGCTGCCGGAGCTCTGCGAAACCACTATTCTTACCACGCTGAGTATCAGATTCGCGGTTTTGGCTGCTTCAGAATGAGAGTAAAACGCATCTACATCCTTGTATGTCCCGTTTTGACAGTCACGCTCACCGGTACCTGTCAGGTAGAAACAAAGCTTTCATTCATCGCATCTCTGCTGCTCGGTATCCTATCGTTATATACCGGGGGTTATGCGAGTACAGTCTTGCATGGCAAGACCGGACGGTCTGAGCGAAGTGCGGGCCTGTTAAGAGACACCATTCAAGCGGGGTAAACGTCAGACAACGCCGAAGGGGGGGCTGCTCTGGGATTGTAAAAACCGATCTGCTCCTGGTTTTCTCATCTTGCCACAGGGTAAAAATGTCAGGTAATCATCAGGAATTTCGCAAAAAAACTGGACAAATATTATACAGTGCTGCGCATCACACCCGAAAAGCCTCGCATAACCGAAAATCCCTGGCCAATACCGGCACTGAGAAAAAGTGAGGTATTTTCTACCGAGTATCAGGTGGTCCCCAATGCGAGGGCAACTTTGGATCATCTGAGGGATCAACTGATCGGAAAATACGGAAGTCCGGAATACGAAATTGTTGATTTGGACTTAAATTTCGCGATACCCGGTGCCTTTGAGGGCATTTTACAAGATGTAAATCTTTGGATCGATAACAGAAACACGATCTATGTGAAAACCGAATGCTTCAGCCTGGCGTCCGATGATGATTTTATTATTGTCTATGGCGTCAACAACACCCAAACGGGATTTGCGTCGTTTGTCAACGTGAGTTTATACGGAGATGAGTTCCGGAACGGTGTCGCAGGGACCGTATTCACAAGCGCGATCCAGTACCCCGCAGACGAATATCTACCCAAGGGCAATAAAAACAACAGATACTATTATGTGCTGAAAATGGCCAGAAGCGCCGCGGAAGGCAATGCTGTAGCAGGCATCACGGTGGCTGCGCGTTAAGCCGGACCGGTAAGAAAAATCTGCGCAGCCGGTAATACTGCGAAACTATGCCGCTGTTTTCCTGGATATCAGATCACTGATAAGCACCTTCAAATGAAGCCCTTTCTTTGTGACTATGGATACAATATTGAGGCGGGCGATCTGTTTTACGCAACTAAGGGCAACAGCACATCACCGATACACGAATAAAAAGAGACGGAAATCGAAATGGAGAATGAAATGAACAACAATGAAAGATCGCCCAGGGGCGCCGTGGTTTTCCTCTACACTTCCTCGATCATTGTATTCCTGTTCGGAATCGCGCTCATAGCACTGAATATCTACAATTACAGCGGCACGGTCCAGAGTTATGTATCGCAGGGCTATGACAGAGCGATGGTAACAAAATTGCTTTTCCCCCAAGCCCTTCTTCCCGGAATCCTTGAACCGGTCGGAGTTTTCTTCGGGATAGGGGCATTGCTGCTGGCTGCTGCCTTCATTCTCAGGAGATTAAGACATGTACTTCACTCTGTATGTTCCTGTTCCGAACAGGCAGAGCCGTATCCGGACAGTGCGGAAAATGCGGACGAGATTTCAGACGGAACTGTCTGTTTTCCTGAGGTTGAAGTGAGCGTCGACCCGGGTATTAGCGGCGACGGAGAGGAAATCGAAATTCTGAAAGAAGAATAGCGGAAATTGATCAGACGGCGTTTATGACCGCCTGTACCCATAAGCTGTCTTCCGCAGGCTGCACGCGGCGCAGTTGTGCTTTGCATTGCGATGACAAAGAGCGGGAGGCCCGAACAGGTCTCCCGCGTATCATATTAGAGGATGCCGTATACGAAATACCGGAAGAAACAATTTGACCGAAAATGCGTCTAATAACTAAACAGGCTCGGCGGCGCGGGATACTCTTTTCGCGTCGAGCGCAATGAAGCGGACATAATGAAAGGAATGATACGAAATGAAAAAAACCATTCTGGTCGTATTGGCAGTGCTTTCGGTGCTGACGTCCCTCGCCTGTGCTGCCGTAGTTGACGAAAGCGGGGACACAGGCTCGCTGAAGCCGGACGAAGTATTCAATTACACCGATCTTGCCGCAGATTGGTACCGGGACGCTGTGTCCAATTTCGGCTATCCCGGGATTTTTTCGGAGGATACGATGTTTCGCCCGGAACAACGGATAACTCGTATGGAGTACGCAAGACTTCTTCGGAAAGCTCTCAACATTGAATTCAGATACTTCGCCGCGACCGACATAAGGGACTATTTCGATGACGTCAATAATGAAGACGCCGGAGCGTCCGCCCTGTATGACCTTGTCACGGCCGGGGTCATTGATGGCGGCGGTAGTTTCCGGCCGAACGACTCAATTGAGCGTGAGTCGATGATTCATTACGCGATCCGCGCTCTCGATTATGTCACAAACGGTTCTTACGCAGTTCCGTTGATGCTGCCGAAACCGTTTGCCGACGAAGCTACGGCTGACGAGGAATACATTGACGATATAAATAAAGCCGCCCTGCTCAAGCTGATCTTCGGCAGAGGCAACAACATGCTCTTCCCGAAAGAAGCAGCGACACGGGCGGAAGCCGTCGTCTTTACGGAAAGACTCGTGAAGCTGTATGAATCGCTTATGTCCGGCGTAAAAATATCGGCATCGGCCTTTGTAGAAAGCGGCTCCCTGAAGATGGCTCTTGTTATAGAGAATACCGGCTCTGACGAGGTTACAATCAACCACAATTCCGGTCAGAAATTCGACTTCAAGGTGCTTGACGAGGACGGGAACATCCTCTACACATGGTCTGCCGACAAACTCTTTATACAGGCGGTAACGACCACAACGATCGAGGCCGGTGAGAGAGTAGAGTTCTCGGCAAAGATCGAGAGTGACGCGTATGACCCTATCAGGGACAAAGCGTCGATCGTAAAGGCATTTATTGTAGGCACCTCTGAGGAATTCCAAATAAACAGCGACGGATATACGGCGAAAATCGCATAAATGCCGAAAACAACCCTGCTGCGGCAGGGTTGTTGTTTTTATATCAGGCCGGGCAGCTTTTGTTGAGCTGAGCAAGTACAAACTCGGCGGTATCGACTACCGACTGCTCAATCGGGCGGGGGAAAAATCCGAGTTCAAGCGAGGCCTTATTATGATCGTATACGGGGCGGGAACGGATAATACCGACCGCACCGGCAGTCATCAGCGGCTCCCTGTGCATGACCAGGCAGCCTGCTTCGACAAGAGGAGCCGCAATATCCAGCGCCCAAAGAGGGACATTAATCATTGAGGGCTTTCTGCCGGCATATGCTGCCAGTATATCAAGTATGCGCCTGAAAGACGCATACTCGCTGCTGAGGATATAACACGACGCACCTGCGCTCTTTTGGGATGCCGTTATTGCGGCAGAAGCAGCGTCTCGCACGTCAACAAACTCATAACCGCCGCTGATGCTGATTCTTGGACAGCCCGAGAGGTATAAACCGATTAACCGCGTGATAAATCCCCTGTTGTAATCCCCGGGCCCTATGATTGCAGACGGCAAAAGAACGGTACAGCCCATCTCTTCCGAAGCAGAGTCGAGCACAAGCTGAGACGCAGCCGCTTTTGAGCGGCTGTAGGATGTACGCGATCTCGAAACATCAAATCGCTCCGGTTCTTTCACGGCCTGATCGTCCCCGTCCGGTGTCAAAGCGTCGACACTTGAAACGTAAATAAAGCGGCGAACGCCGTACCGTTTGCATGCGCGAATAAGGTTCAGCGTTCCCAGATAGTTGACGCGCTCGCACAGCGCATCCCTTTTTCTCATCGATATTCGCCCAGCGGTGTGAATAATTACGGACGATTGAGGTTTGATCCCTGCGAAAAGCGGGTCCAGCGATCCGGGGTCGAGGAGATCGCCGGTAATGATGTCCGCTCCTTCGGGAACGGGAATGTCCGGCTTGACCGTGTGAGCGAGCCCGCGCACCCTGCAGCCCCTCTCCCTCAGCTGTGTCATTATCTCGCGACCGAGAAAACCGTAAGCCCCGGTCACAATAGTCAGCATCCCGCGATCCGGTTCTGCCGCGTAACTTTTGTCTCGGAACTGTTTTTCCATCCGTACCACCCGATATGGCTTTCCTTCAATAATTCCCGTCAATACCCAAGCCGCCCGACGGCTGCGCCGTAAGGCGGTTTGCTCTGTTTTTGCGATCCCGGCATCCGGCGTGCGCTCATTTTCTTATGAATAGAACACCCAGCGTCTGCGGCCCGCAGTGACAGGATATCGTACACCCGGCTGTCGTTTCAAAGACCTCTGAAAACGAAGAGAATTCAGAGACAGCATCCCTCGCAGCCTGCAGGTCTGATTCGCTGCAGGGCGTGTATGTCAGGAACAACCTTTCCATAACAATATCTTCCCTGCCTGAGAGTCGTTCTTTTATGTACTCGCGCAGGCACTGCGAATATGAACCCCGGTATTTGCGTTTTGAGATCATCTTGTTGCCGGTCACCTCGATACAGGGTTTCAGCTTCAATACGTTGGCGCCAAATGCGGCCGCCGCGCTGCACCTTCCGCCCTTGACAAGGTAATCAAGTCTGCAAAGAATAAAGCTAGATTCCACTCGCCCCCGAATGTCGGTCAGCTCATCAATTATTTCAAGCGGCGAGAGGCCTTTTTCACAGAGTCTTGCCGCTTCCAGCACAAGATGGCCCTGTCCTGTGGAGAGGTTCTCCGAGTCGAAAGCATAGACGTTTTCACACTGCTCGGCGGCAAGTTTCGCGTTTTGCCAGCTGGCAGAAAAACCGCTCCCGATATTTATATGTATCACAGCGTCATGATCACGAAGATGAGCACGGAAAATCTCCTCATATTCCGCCGGGGATGGCGCTGTTGTTTTGCACATCTCACCGCCAGAGTCTACCCAGTCAAAAATATCCTTCGGGTGAATATCAATGCCGTCTTTGCGCTCCTTGCCGTCGATGATTATTGTAAGCGGGACGATCCCGATACCATACTTTTCAATTAGTTCTGGCGACAGATCGCATGTGCTGTCTGATGAAATCTTAATTTTCATATCAAAATCTCCTCCCGTTCCGGAATCAGCTGAATGCAGCCGAAGTGCGGTTCATGTAATTTGCCGCATAGCGCTGTTCACTACACAATTTTTGTGCCGGACAAAGAATATATTATATCATCGCTTACCGTTTGTCACGGATTTTGTTGTCTGCCTGTGTGAATAAGAGTGTCGGGTAAACCCTAAACGTTTGCAAAGGGATGTTTGACCGGGAAAAACGATGCCGCGGTGGTTGATTTTACTATTACTTGTGTTATAATCCACAGCAAAGATAATTATAGAACCGGTTCGCTTTTTTGCTCCGGACCGGTCCTGTGGAATGGCGGTAGATATGTCAATAGAACGAGTTCGCGAGTATTTTAGAGAGCGCGGTATGGAGTCCGGGGTTCTTGAGTTTGACGCTTCCAGCGCTACGGTGGAAGATGCAGCCAAGGTGATCGGTGTTGAATCCGGACGAATTGCGAAGACCCTCTCTTTTTATGGCAGCAACGGAGTGTCGCTGGTGGTTTGTGCGGGAGACGCAAAAATAGATAACGGTAAATACAAAAAAGAGTTCGGCATAAAAGCAAAAATGCTAAAGCACGACGAGACCGAAGCGTTGACAGGCTACGCCGTCGGCGGGGTATGCCCTTTTGCCGTAAACGAGGGCGTGAAAGTCTACCTGGACGTTTCGCTGAAACGATTTCCGACTGTGTTTCCCGCGTGCGGGAGTTCAAACAGCGCGATCGAGCTATCCATACCCGAACTTGAAAGCTGCACATTGTATGAAAAATGGGTCGATGTGAGCGTTTATCAGGATGCTAATTGAAACACCGGAGATCACACAAAAAACAGTAACCGGCAGAGGCTATCGCTTCTGCCGGTTAAAATATGGGCAGCTCAAGGCAGATCAAAACGGGTTTTCGTCTTTGTACAGCATATTTTTAGGCCTGTTAAAACTGATGTCCTCAACACCGAGCAGATTGAAAACTTCAAACAGAGCGCGGCCGGCATGGTCGAACGCGACTGCGCCGTGATGCGGGAAATGCTTCGCTATCAAGACGTGGCGATAAAACCTGTCCATCTCGGGTATGGCAAACACCCCGATGCCGCCAAAGCTCATGGGCGCTACAGGGAGCACCTCTCCCTGGGCTATATATGCCTTGAGTTCTGTGTCCTTTGTGGACTGAAGACGGAAAAACGTGATTTTGCCCGGGGCGATCTGTCCGTCAAGAGTGCCTCGCGTAATGTTCGGTTCAGAGTCGGGCTCCAGCGAGCGTTTCATTATTTTCTGGTAGCTCATCTTCCCTTCCACGAGGTGGCAGATGGGGGTGTTACCGCAATGGAAGGCCATGAAAACCTCTCTGCTTCCGTAAGTGTACCTGGGCTTGATCTCCTTTTCGTACATCTCCTTCGGAACAGTGTTGTTGATATCGAGGAGCGTTACGCTTCCGCCCGTTACGCACTGACCGATGAATTCGCTGAGCGCACCGTAGATATCGACTTCACAGGCGACCGGTATACCGCGCTGGGCCAGCCGGCTGTTGACGTAGCAGGGTACAAATCCGAAAAAGCTCTCAAAAGCGGGCCAGCACTTGTTGGCAAAGACAAAATACTCGGCGGCGCCTAGATTGTCCCTGGCCCAGTCAAGCAGTGTCAGCTCATACTGCGCAAGGCGCGGCAGCACGCCGGGGTGGCAGTTGCCGCGGGCCAGCTCTTCGGCCATCTCCTTAACGAGCCCATCGATGCGCGGGTCTCCGTCATGCTTCTTGTACGCGTCAAGCAGGTCAAGTTCAGAGTTCTCCTGAATGTTGACTCCGAGTTTGAAAAGCTGTGCTATCGGGGCGTTGCAGGCAAAAAAGTCGTACGGTCTGGGACCGAATGAGAATATTTTCAGCTTTCTGACGGCGATCAGCGCTCTGGCGACCGGTATGAACTCCCCGATCATGGCCGCAACTTCCTCCGGGGTACCCACCGGATACGCCGGTATATACGGCTTCAGGCCGCGAAGGTCAATGTTGTAGCTGGCGTTCAGCATACCGCAATAGGCGTCGCCGCGGTCATCGGCAAGTACCGCGATATTTTCTTCCGCCGCTGCCGCGAACATAACGGGGCCGCAGAACTCCTGCGCAAGCAGTGTTTCGGGACCCTCGGGGCCGAAGTTGCCGAGATAGACTATCAATGCGTTTACACCGGCCGCGTTTACCTCCGCGAGAGCTTTCCTCTCGTCGTTTTCGTTTTCTATTATTGTGTCGGCTTCAAAAATCTCAATTCCCAGCTTTTTGCATGCCGCGGCGACGTCCCCGCGGCGGCGTCTTGAAAGAGAGATCGGGAAACAGTCGCGGCTGACCGCCACGATCCCCAGCTTAACATCAGGCATATTAAACATAACTGAAACCTCCCGGCATTCCGGAATCGATCGCTGCCATCGGGTGCAGTCGACTCCGGAAAATTTCGATCGCTTTAAAGCGTATTCATAAAAAACACAATAACACATGAGTTATTAAAAATCCATATCTTTTTGCTTACACGCCCACTGCAGAGCGTATGCCCGGCGGTATACGGAGTTCAGATCGATAGACCGGCTGCGTAGCCCTGCGAGGTGGCGTGCATCATATTACCGCCTGCAATGCAGTCCCCTATCTCAATCACTCTCGGCGCGGCGCCGGCAAGATTGAGTATCTCACTGCGCAGCGGCCTGCGGCCGGCGGCGCAGATGATAGTATCCGCGCCGAAGAATACTTCTTCACCCTCGCCGTTTACGCATAATAGTCCGTCTTTCCTGACTTCCAGAGCCTTCATATTCGTGTAGACATTCGCTTTTTTTGCAAGGAGATCGAGAAGGATCGGGCCGTGTCTGGGGTTGGCGTCCTGAGCAGCGCGCGGCAGCATCTCGATGACCGATACGTCTTTTCCCTTCATCGCAAGACTCAATGCGGCCTCGCAGCCCACGAGGCCCCCTCCGATAACAACGACGCGCTGCCCTATCTCACTCTCCCGCGCTGCCAGTTCACCGGCCATAATAACGTTTTTACCTTCGATTCCGGGTATACGCGGAACTGCCGGGACTGTACCGACAGCGGCGATCAGAACATCGGGAGCAAGCTTCCCGGCGAGCTCTCGTGTGACGGGCGTGTTCAACAGCACCTTGACGCCTGCGTTGTAGAGCTCCTTTGTCTTAACTGCGATCCACCTGTAAAGATCGCTTTTGAATGAAATGGCGGCCTCGTCTTTCAGCGCTCCTCCGAGTTCACCCGATCTCTCGCAGAGTGTGACCTCGTGATTCATGTTTGCGGCAGTGATAGCCGCCATGATCCCTGCGGGGCCTCCTCCGGCGACCAGCACTTTTTTTGGTGTGCGCGCCGCGGAGACGTACTTTGCCTCAAGTTCTCTGCCTATCACGGGATTCAGAGCGCACACGCGCAGCCCGGAGACCATCCGCTCCCCCTGACAGGTGAAACATCTGCAGCAGCGGACTATCTCATCATCTTTGCCCGCCATGGCTTTTCTCGGGAAATAAGGATCGGCAAGCAGCTGCCTGCCCATGACGACAATGTCGGCTTTGCCGCTCCTGATTATCTCTTCAGCCATCTCAGGCTCGGCTATTGCGCCTATCGCCGCGACAGGTATCCGCAGCCGCTCCTTTACCGCCGCCGCGTATTTCACAAGACCGCCTCTGGGTACAAACATAGTCTGATGTGTCTGATAGAAGCTGTTTTCATGGCTGCCGGTAGAGATCTGCAGAAGATCCACGCGGTCCTGGATCAGTTCCGCAAACGCGGCCAGATCGTCAAAAGCGTAACCTCCGTCCCTGTACTCTTCCGCGCTCACGCGCATCTCTATCGGAAACCCGTCCCCGACAGCGCCTCTTACAGCTTCAAGGATCTCAAGAGCCAGCCGCGATCTGTTTTTCAGACTTCCGCCGTACTTGTCGGTACGGAAGTTGTCGCAAGGGGATAGAAATTGGTGCAGCAGCCAGCCGTGGCCGCCGTGTATGAGCAGCGAGCGGAAACCCGCGCTCCTGACCAGCGCTGCGGCCCTTGCATATTCCTCAACAATGAAACGGATCATTTCATGGCTCATTTCATTGACGTGCCTGCCGTCAGGGTGGTCATACTCGCTCGGTCCCCACATTTCGCGGGTCACCGAGAACTTACCGCCATGATTGAGCTCGACGCAGGGCACCGCTCCGTGCCGCCTGATGGAGTCGGCGGCGACGGCAAGCCCCACCTTAACGCTCGGTGAGTCCGCAGAAGTGTTGTTCGGATATGTGCGCCCGGTCTGACCGTGCACCGTGAGCTCACTCACAGTTACCTCCGCTGCGCCGCCCATTGCCCTAAGCTCATAGAATGCGGCCGCTTCCGAGGTCAGATCGCCTTCACCCGGCAGATCGCGGAACGTCATCGGCGCGGAAAATATCCTGTTCGGGTATGTGACGCCGCGGATCGTTATAGGACTGAACAGATTGGGATATTTCATCATATTTCACAGCTCCCCGGCAATGCGCAGCAGCGGCTTTATTGTCCGTCCGCTGCGGGAATCAGCCTGCGCTTTATTTATGTCGGCAAGGTCATATTCACGCACCAGTTTGTCAAACGGAAAGCGCCCAAGCCTGTAGTACTCAAGCAGTTTCGGTATAAATACCTTCGGGATACTCCGCCCTTCGACAAGTCCTGTGATCGTTTTACTCTGACCCATCAGTTCGTTTTCACAGTCAAACTTCACTTCCTGTGTAGCGCCGAGGACAATGCAGGTACCCATAGGTCTTGTGCAGTTGAGGGATCGGCGAACACAGCCGCCGTTGCCTGTACAGTCGATCGCGTAGTGGACTCCCCGCCCATTGGTAATGTCCATAACATAACTCACGACGTCCTCGGACCCGTTGACCGAATGCGTCCCGCCGAGTTCCAGAGCGAGCGCAAGGCGTTCAGGTACGGTATCGACGCAGATTATTTTAACAAAGCCGGCAATCGATGCGGCCATCACGGCGCTCAGGCCGACGGCGCCGCATCCGGTTATCAGAATACTCGAAGCCGGTTCCGGATTTATATGGTTCAGTACAGCTCCTGCGCCCGTTTGAATGCCGCATCCGAGCGGCCCGCAAAGGGCGAGATCCATCCAGTCGGGAACTTTGTACAGATTATTGCGGTGAACGATAGCGTGGGTAGCAAACGCGCCCTGGCCGAAAAATATCGATACGGGGATGCCGTTTTTCGACAGGCGCCTTGTCCCGTCAAACTGTGCGCCTCCGAAGTTCAGTTCCCGGTTTCTTTCGCAGCAATAGGGGTAACCTGTGAGGCAGGATTCGCATGACCCGCAGTATCCGTAAGAAAACCCGACACGGTCGCCCGGCGCATATTCCGATACGCCAGGTCCGACCTCAACAACAATCCCGCAGCCCTCATGCCCCAGCACGGCCGGGAGAGGAACCGGAATGATCTGATGCTGTGCGACTTCATCCGTATGGCATACACCGCAGGCAACTACTTTGACAAGTACTTCATCCTTTTGCGGCCCGCTGAGATCGAGCTCATCAATGACAAAGGGAGCTCCTTTTTCATAAACAACGGCTGCAGTAATTTTCATATGGTTCCTCCCGTACTTTTTTCAGTCCCGGTATTCAAGCGCCCGCTTGCCCGGCAGCTGCTCACCGGTCCATAGTTCTGTCTGAATCGTGAGTTCCTCATATTTTTCCTGAAGCACCCTTTCAGGGCCGCACAATTCCGCACCCGGGCGCAGCAACAGCTCAAGACTGAGGACTCCGCTGCCGTATGACGCTCTGTAATCCAGCACATCGTCCAGTGCAAAAAGAATATCGTCGATCTCATTTATATTTGGCCTTCTTGACAGAGCCTTTTCACGGCCCGAAACACGGGCGAGGCGCGGCAGTTTTGAGCCGCAGCCGCAGGGCTCTTCCGTAAGGTATCCGACATCCCCGGTCCTATAGCGCACGAGGGGCATGGCTTCCCTTCTGAGCGTAGTAAACGTAATAATGCCCTCTTCCCCGCATGGCAGGGGCAATCCCGAAGACGGATCGATGATCTCAACATAGAACTCGTCGTTTCTGATGTGCATCCCCGAATGATACGGGCATTCAACGGCAAAACCGTAGCAGCTCTCCGTCAGGCCGTAGTGAAGATAGACCTCGCATCCCCATACGCGCGAAACAGTGTCCGCTACGCTCGGTGAGACATAATCCGCGGATAAGAGAACGTTGCGGGGCCTGATCTCCGGAGCGGTGAGCGCGAGACGCCTCACGGGCACCGGAAGGCCGACGATGGTGTTCGGCTTTAACTGCGAACATCTCAATGCGGCCTCGCCGTAATCGCTTATCAGGCCGTATCTTACGGGTATCGCTCCGAAGCGCGACAGACCCTCGCTCAGTTGGCCGGAGATGCCGTCAGGTGCTGCGCCGGGCATGAATATCATCACGGTGTCCCCCGCAGTGCAAAGAGGCCTCATACCCTCGTCAAAAAAAGAAATGTTCCGCTCAATATCCCCGAATGTAAAGTAAATGCGCTTTACATTTTCGGTTCCGGAAGTTTTCAGCGAAACAATTCTTCTTATCTCGCGCTGCGGAACGCATACCATATCGGTTCCGGCGCTGATAATGTCATCGGAAGATAAAAACGGCAAATTTTCAAAATCGGAAAAGGAATCCAGGGTTTCAATCGTCCCGCCGCAAAGTGACCGGTATCTCCTGCTGCACCTGAACAGGCGGAAGACCTGCTCGTTTATACACTTGAGCTGATATGCCCTCAGTTCCTCAAGCGGGACGTCCGAGCTCCATGTAATCATTTATCTTCCAGTATCTCTTCGACCTCCGCCATACGTCCAAGCGCCAGATCGGAGGGTATCAAAACCATGCTGCATTTCGGGCAATTGAGAATGTTTTCACTGAAAGTTCTGCCCATATACTCAAACAGAGTCTTGCGCTTGACCAGTTCCCCGCCGCAGCGGCCGCATAACCATTTGCGCTCCTCCATCTGCTCAGACCCCCTCTTTGAAGTGCATGCGGTGCGAATACGCGTCAATTATCTCATAGACATTGTAATTCTTCCTGTACTCGACCCAGTATGTGAGGACATCTGTGACCATGCGGCAAAGCAACGAGCCGTGCTCGGGATCTATGAAATGCTCTCCGCTCTCGATTGAGCGCCAGATTGTCTCGCGAACGTCGTTTCCCGTTATCAGGCGCTCATCCATAGCTTCCTGTACTTCGGGGCTGATTGACAGCTGAATGTCATCCCACGGCTGCTTCTGCACGCTGAAACCGCCTCCCGTCAATTCTCTCATGAGAGTTTCTTTTACCTTCAGGCTGTTAGCCCTTTTCCGGTCAAAGCTCGGTACTCCTCCGCTTTCAAGACCGTATGCGACGTCGAGAATGTGGGCGCATTCTTTACCTTTGCTTTTAAAAACTTCTCGGCAATTCGCGCACCAGACTATAAAAGGCAGGTCGTTTGCGCTGACCCGGTTTGTAACTATCTTGTCGTAGAGTTTGCGGTTCGCGGTCCGCATCTGCCCCCCGTAACCGCAGCAGCGCCCCTTCTGAGAATGCTCCTGAGTTATGATGCCCGCCTTTGAGCTGAGGGAACGCACGGCGTTCTGCGCGGCGGCATCCTGTCTCGCGGCACAGGGGTCGAAAACAGCAGCCTTTTCAAAGGGTGCCCCGACGGGGGTAAAGCCCTTCTGTTCCAGGAGCTCGTATAAGGAGATGCGAGGTATCTGAGGCAAAAACTTTTCAAAAATGTTCATACATGTGGCGCAGGCGAACACCAGCACGGGCTCGCCGAGTCTCTGCCATTGTTCAAGAATTACACCGCTGTTTTTATCGAACCGGGATTTGTCGCCCGCCCAGTATGCGGGAGCTCCGCAGCATCCGAGGATAACGCCGGTGCTGTAATTTTCGGACAGAAAATCATAGGATCGCAGCACGTGCTCGGGGTTTGACGCTCCCAACTGACAACCAGGGAAAAAAGCGTATTCGCATCTGCTGCTGTCTTTCGGAGGCGCGGCGAAAGAGTATTCGCCGGTAGCAAAGTCCATCTCCCGCAGCCAGAACCAGTGCAGTGCTTTCGGTTCATTCTTGGTGCCGAAACGGTCTTCACGCGAAAACCTGAGAAGCGATCCGATATCGACGCCCTCGGGACATATCTGCTTGCAATGGCCGCAGTCGTTGCAGGAGTATACGAATCTCGTGATCTCATGCGTCGCGATCGGGGGGTTCGCGTTTGAGTCGGTGTACACCTCGACCGCCATTTTGCGCGGAGGTTTCGCCGTACTCTGCAGCAGTTCACACTCGTCGTAGCAAAGGCTGCAGTCACACCGCAGGCATCTGGAGGCTTCGGCGGCCGCTTCCTCCGCTGTGTACCCGTCGGGTGAGGACATCACGACGCGCGGGGACTTCCGTGCTCCCTTGTGAGGGAGAATATGTTCACATCCCGTATATTCGTCATGGCCGAGCTCGGCGCGATTCGTTTGCACGTAGCCTTCCATGATGCGGGCGGTTTTTGTGGCAGTCGCGATGCTTTCGATCTCCCCTCTGCCGCAGAGCTCGCCGCCAAGGAATACACCCGGCTGCGAGGTCGTCTCGAGGATCGGATCCCAGCTTGACAGGAGACCGAAGGAGCTGCCGTTTTTCCCTGTCGCTACGTACACGGCGTCATAAGGCTTTATTTCGTCCAAAGATTCAACGTTGACTCCGAATCTGAAGTCAACCTTGACGGACGCGAACTGAGTTCTGAAATCTTCGTCAAACTCGTCAAATCGGGGGTGATCGCGCAGATGCCCGCCCCAGCCCTCGTTTTTGTCGTAGACCGTTACGGGGTATTTTTTATTTGCCAGGTCAAGCGCGCACGCAAGTCCGGCGGGTCCCGCACCGATGACCGCTATCTTTTTGTCTTTAGGCGGTAGAGCATACGTGTCGGCCTTTTTGTTTTTCGCGTATTTGACGCTGGCAGCCTCAACGTCGCGGATGGCGATGGGTTCGTCTCCCAGGACGGTGCGCTGGCAGTGCTGAAGGCAGGGCTGGGGGCACAAAGCAGCAACCACAGAGGGGAATATTACGGCTTTTCTGTACGTTTTGTATGCCGTGTTCCATTTTTGATTTGCTGCCTTGTCCATGAAAGTTCGCAGATCCAGGTGGAACGGGCACACATGGCCGCATGAGGGCAGCTCCCCCTTGAAGCATTTGTTTGTGAAAACAGCGGAATCTTCAAGCTGCATTCTTTTCCACTTCCTTTCCGCGCACGGGGCTGCGAATTTTTGAATCCTGAAATCAGGGCTGCCCCAACAGAGACAGCCCTGATCAGCATTGTGACGGGTTTAGATCGGGTTTGCCTTGATATATTCGAGTTCCTCGTTCAGGTCGGAGCCGAGGTAGTATTTCTCCGGGATCGGATCACGGTTCTGCGCAAGGGCTTCCAGACCGGCCTTGATCTTATCAGGCGTCGCGGGGAGCGCGTATATGCGCACGCCGCAGGCGTTGCGAATTGCGTTTATGACCGCCATGTGGTTCGAAGACTGGAAGCACTCGGAGCAGCCGCAGGATCCGTGCGGGCCGGCGGGACGGGGATTCTCAACGAAAATAACGTTGAAGTCATCGGGAATATCGGTGATCTTCGGGATACCGCAGGTAGCGATATTGTTTTGCCTCAGTTCGTTGTCGTAGTTCTCGGACAACGCAAATCCTATGCTATGGGAGAGGCCGCCGTACGCCTGTCCTTCAACTGCGAGTCTGTTGCCCACCACGCCTACGTCGCAGACTGTGGTATAGCGCAGCACAGTCGTCTTGCCTGTATTCGTATCCACATCCACAAGGCAAGTATTGACACAATACATATAGGTCGGGTTCTTCTCGCCTTCGCCGGT
This sequence comes from Clostridiales bacterium, assembly GCA_012719235.1. Taxonomy (GTDB): domain Bacteria; phylum Bacillota; class Clostridia; order Oscillospirales; family Oscillospiraceae; genus JAAYAR01. The sequence continues at coordinate 2,392 of JAAYAR010000062.1, read as the reverse complement.
GTTCGGATCAAGTCCCGGCGGCAGGCCGAGATTGAACTGGTCGTAGTGGCCGATGTATTTTGTCGGTATACCCTCTGCAACCATTTCATCATAGGTTCTGTAGGTGCCGTCCGGTTTGCGCATGGCATCCATGAGCTTGTTCGCCGCATCGATCGTCGCGTTGCCGCCCATGTAGTGGCTCCGGGAGGCTGCTGCAAGGCCGGAATCCGGACAGATCTTAGTGTCGTTCATAACAAGTTTGATCTGGCTTGCCTTGACTCCCAAAGGTTCGAGCGCTTTGACCGCGTGCGTAAGAGCACCGATATCGCCGCCCTGGCCGACGTCTTCCCATGTGTTGTAATGGGTGAATGTGCCGTCGGGCATGAGTTCAAGGGCGACTTCGCACTGGTCGAACATGCCGATGGTGATGATAAATCCGCCCATAGATATGCCGACACCCATGTGCTTGCCTGCAGCCTTGCCAGCTTCTGCTTCGGCCTTGTAAGCGTCATATATCGGCTTGATCTTTTCAAGCAGCTCGGGATACACGTAGTCGTGGTATGGCCTGCTGTTGATCGTCAGATCACCCGGGCGGGCGGCGTTAATATAGCGGAACTCCCAGGGATCTATACCGGCCTTCTCCGCCAGCATATCTATCAGCGCTTCGGTGGTCGTATAGATCTGCGGCGCGCCGAATCCGCGGTAAGCAGTGTTGAAGGCATTGTTTGATGCCGCGCCGCGGGCCAGAGCTTTGAAGTTCGGAACGTTGTACCCATGGAAACCGACAGATACGAGGTTGTTGAATATTTTTCCGGCAACCATGCCGTAAGCGCCGTGGTCGAGTCCCACGTCATATTCGGCAGCTATGATCTTGCCGTTTTTATCGCAGCAGATGCGTCCGTTGGCGAATGTTGCGGACCGCTTGCCCGAGATGTGGTTAAACTCGGCGTAAGGCAGCGTCATCGTCACGGGCATGTTCAGGACCTGAACAGCCATCGCGGCGAGAGCGAACGTCTGTCCGCCGATCGAGTAGCCGAATGAACCGCCGGTGGGATTCATGATGATGCGGATCTGATCCATGGGGAGGCCGGAAGTCTTCGAAACGCACTCGCGCGCCTCGGTTACGGCCTGGGCCTTGCACTGTATCGTGAGCATCCCGTCTGTGCCCCAATAGGCCTGTACGGTATCCGGCTCAATCGGAAGGTGCGGTTCATGCTGGGAGTGGAAGCTGCCTTCCACCACATACTCGGCGTCGTCAAACAGCTCGTCTGGGTCTTTTCCTTTGAAGACCGGCTGCTCCATGTAGAAGTTGGGCACGCCCTCGTTGAGCTGGATCGCGTTCGGCATTACGGCTTCCGGCAAGGTACGGTAGACGGGCAGAAGCTCGAGATCCATTTTGACGAGCTTTGCGGCGGCTCTAGCGTGTTCCTCCGTGTCGGCTGCGACCAGCGCTACGATGTCGCCGATACGGTTGATCTTTTTGTCGCAAAGAAGCGGGAATATAGTCAGGCCCGTGCCTTTCTGGCGGGGCACGACTGCGGGTGAGTCGATGTTGTTTTCGCCCGGGACATCCTTGGCCGTCATGACTTTATAGACGCCTGCTGCCTTTTCGGCCTCCGAGATGTCGATCGACTTGATCTTCGCATGGGGCACTGTCGCCATAACGACAGCGAGGTGGGCAAACCCTTCTGGCACTTTAAGTTTTATGTCGTCGCCGTAATCGGCAAGACCGAGCACTTTTGCAAGCGCGGTCGGCCTGGGGCGCCGGCTGCCGTAAATATCTGTCTCGCTCTCTTCGTCGTAGGTGATATCGGCCATGGTCGCCTCGCCGCGCATTACCTTGGCTGCAGCCATAACAGCATCCACGATAGGCTTGTATCCCGTGCAGCGGCATACGTTGTTGTGGGCGCGGAACCACTCGCGTACTTCTTCGCGGGTCGGGTCCGGGTTCTTGCTAAGCAGACCGTAAGCGGAAATGATAAAACCGGGCGAGCAGAAACCGCACTGTACGCCTCCGTAAGTTATCCATGCCTGTTGCAGAGGGTGCAGATTCTGAGCGGATCCCACGCCTTCAATCGTGCGGACCTCCGAAAATTCCGGGACCTTCTTCATTTTCAGCGTACAGGAACGGATGACCTCACCGTTGAGGATGACTGAGCAGGCTCCGCAAACGCCGATGCCGCAGCCGATCTTTGTGCCCGTTAGACCCATCCGCCGGAGCACCGTAGCCAGGCTGTCCGCTTCCGGATCACAAAGAACGAACCGCTGAACATCATTGATCGTCAGAGCAATTCTTTGCAGCTTTTTCATCTTTTCACCTTCGCATTCATAATTAATGTCAGTGCCATGTTTAATTCATTGTAGCATAAGTTCTTTTTTGAGGCAACAGATTTTAGGGTCAACAAGACGCGTG
>JAAYAR010000061.1 GCA_012719235.1 Clostridiales bacterium | reverse complement strand
GGGGGCGCGCTCGCATATAATCTGAGCATAGATTTTTGAGTATATATGCCGTAGCGTGACGATAGCAGAGCGGCCGAACAGCACAAATTGAGACCAGGCAGACCCGGATACCTCAGATAAATGAAAGGAGAAACAGCTTATGCCGGGAAGAATCTGTAAAAACTGTTCAGCGGAATTGGCCGACGGCGTAATTTTCTGCACGAATTGCGGGAAGATGGTCGGGAGTGAAGACGCACCCGATCAACCCGCCGGTGGACCGCTGCAGGGAGAACCTGTCGCAATACAGGAAGAGGGCGAAATGATCGAACCGGCCGCGGAGAGGGAAGTGACGGCTGCCGACGGACCGGAAACAGAGCGGGAGGCGGCCCCGGTCACCGATCCGCCGACAGAACAAAACGGCGCCCAGACACCACCGCCGCCGGAGCAAACCGGAACCCCACAGCCTGCGGCTGGTATTAATTCGCAGGGGAGGCCATATACGCAGGCGCCCCCGAAGGGATATGCACAGCCTGTCGCCGCGCAGGAGCCCGGCAAAAAAGAGAAACAGGTGTCCACATGGGGATTTGTCGGAGTCTTTTATCTGATGATGATCCCGGTCGTGAACCTGGTCATGCTCCTTATATGGGCCTTTGGCGGAGCGAAAAGACGGACGCTGGTACGTTACGCGAGAGCGTGGTTTCTCGTCATTCTGATCAACCTTGTTCTGCTGAGCGCATTTGTGATCGTGCTCTTTATAATCTCCGGCGGCGAACCGTTCGCGCAGCTGCGTGAATACATGATCGACATCAGAGACCTCAAGCCAGAATTCCACAACTGGTTCAGCGGCTTTTTTATCAGGTAGCGTCGGCAGCCCGGACCGGCGCGAACTCTCCGGGGGAGGAAAAATGAACAGAAATTATACCGTGCTGGACGGGGCGATGGGCACGCAGCTCGCTATGCGCCTCGGGCCCGGCGCCGACGCGCAGGAAGCAGCTCTGTGCAACCCCGATGTCATCGTTCAGATCCACAGGGAGTATATCGAGGCAGGTGCGCAGATAGTCTATACTGCGACTTGCGACACAAACAGGTTTAACACGGGCAGATACCCGATTGAGGAGACCATGCCGGCGGCCGTCCGCCTCGCCAAAGAAGCGGGTCGCGACAAAGGCATACCCGTCGCCCTCGATATAGGATCGACCGGCAAGCTGATCGGGCCCTACGGGGACATATCCCGCAACCGTGCGTACGAGGCTTTCGCGGAGCTGGTGAGGGCTGGCCGGGGCGCGGATATTATCGCGGTCGAGACTATATTCGACCTTAAAGAGCTCCGTGTGGCCGTCCTTGCCGCCATGGAGCACAGCGATCTGCCGGTGTACGGCACGATGACTTTCACCGATGCGGGAAGAAGCATTACGGGGTGTACGCTGCAGTGCTTTGCGCTGACGGCGCAGAGCCTCGGCGTTCAGGCCCTGGGCCTTAACTGCTCCGTCGGGCCCGCCGGCATGAACAATATGATCGGCGTTCTGGCAGGCTGGACCGATCTGCCCATCATATGCAAACCGAACGCGGGCATGCCCGACCCCGAAACAAAGAAGTTCAACGTGGGGGCAAAGGAATTTGCCGATCTGTGCGCCCGCGCGGCGGAGAGCGGAGCGACCCTGCTGGGGGGGTGCTGCGGCACGGATCCCGGCTGCATCGCCGAGCTGTCGGAGCGTTTAAGGAGCACCCGGTTCGGGCGGCCCCGCGCTGCGGATACATCCCGCCTCATATGCTCGGATTCCCGGGCAGCGGACGCCGGAGCGGGGGAGTTCACACGCGCGTTCTCGTCCGCGGCCGCAGCGGAGGCCCTTCGCAGGCGCGACTACGCCGCCCTCGCCGAGACGGCCGTGTCGCTGGAGGGAGACGCCCTTATATTCGACATTGATCTGCTCGACAGCCCGGAAGAGGCGGAAACGCTTATCGAGGAGATTCAGTGCATCGTGAACACGCCCGCCATATTCGCGTCCGAGGACGAGAGCATGCTCTCGTCGGCCCTGAGAGCATACACGGGCAGGGCCGGGGTGATGACCAGCGCGGGGAGCGCGTCCGGCGCCGTACGAAAATACGGAGCGGTCATAATTTGACTGCCTGTTGAGCGGCTGATCCTGCCGGTGACATGACGGCGCATAATACGGGATCGTCTCCAGCCACAAACACAGGATAAGTGCCTCATCTTTGATACAAAGGTGGGGCACATTTTGTATCCCCGGCGCTGAACTTGCCGGAGTTATATATGGCTTATTGCCTTTCGATCACCTTGACCAGATCGCTATGGCGGCGATCACTGCCGCGAAAAGGGGATAAGCGAAAAGATCCGACCGCAGACGGCAGAAGCGCCGGCGCGGAATCAAAAAACGAGGAGCAATTTTCCCGGGGGATATAAAACCCCTGTAAACCGGGAGCATTCATGTTATAATGACGCTGTTTTCACCGCGTTTTCGGTGCCCCGGGCGCAAGAGACAATGTTTCAGGAAGGTGGAATGACCGTATGAATATCCTGATCGCGGACGACGAGGACGACATTCGAAACCTGATCAAAACCAGCCTTGAGGAAAACGATTACACAGTCTTTGCGGCGCGGAACGGTAAGGAAGCGCTCGGCATTTTCATGGCGGAGGGCATAGATCTGGCCGTTCTCGACGTGATGATGCCTGTCATGGACGGCTTCAATCTGCTGCGTAAAATGCGCGAGCGCAGCACGGTCCCCGTTATCATGCTCACGGCGCGGGCAGACGATATGGATAAGGTGCTCGGGCTGGGGCTCGGCGCGGATGATTATCTCTCAAAACCCTTCTCGGTCGTCGAGCTGATCGCCCGCGTGGGCGCGCAGCTGCGGCGCAGCAACGAATATCTGAAATCGAAAGAAAAACCTGTCAACCTGATCACATACAAAGCTCTGTCGATAGACAGGGAAAAATGCTGCGCTTTTAAGAACGGAGAGCCCGTCGAGCTCGGCGCAAAGGAGTTCAAGCTCCTGTTATACTTCATGGAGAACCCGGAGCGGGTCTTCACAAAGCGGCAGCTTTACCGCGCCGTATGGGGCGAAGAATACTATTACGACGACAATACCGTCATGGTGCATATCAGCCGTGTGCGTAGCCGCATCGAGGACGATCCGCAGAAGCCGAAGTACCTGAAGACCATACGAGGCATCGGGTATAAGCTGCACTGCGTCGGTGAAGATCCATGAAAAGAAAAATATCCTATCAGTTTTTCAGCAACTTCTGGGTGATCTTCTTAATGACGATCCTTATTACGGTACTCGCGTTTGTGCTTTTATCGGTCGTGAGTGAATTGATCTCGGATTCGCTTGCCAAGAACCGGTACGCCGCGAGCACGATCATCAGGGAGGATTACAGGGAGATAGATGCAGCCGCCGTCGTGGAGAACGGCGGCGGCGTTCAGGTCGTGGATAAGAAATACCGTGTTGTTTATTCTGCCGGAGTAGATACGATCGGAAAAGATCAACTGACCGTTGAAGAGTTCACAGCGTTTTTAACGGAAAGCAGGAGCAAGCCATACCATTATGATATTGTTTATCAACCAAAAGGCGAGTTTTGGCTGATCGTCACATTCCCGACCTCGATAAGGCTCGACCTTAAGCTCGTGTATAACAAAGAAGCAGCACCAGGCGATTTTCTGCGGGCAGCCGGGGCAATTGCCTTTGTGGTGCTGTGTTATCTTCTCGTTCTCGCGCTTTTCACTTTTATCTATTCAAGGGTAACTGCCGCAAAGATCACGGTACCACTGAAGAAGCTCTGCGAAGGCACCAGGCTGCTCCGGGAGGGCGATTATTCCGCGCGGGTGGATCTGCGCCTGAAAAACGAGTTTGCCGAGCTGCAGGATACATTCAACGATATGGCCGCCCGTATCGAGCACGAGGTCGCTCTGCGCCAAAAATCGGAGGAGGACAGGAAAAGGCTGATCCTCGACATCTCCCATGACCTCAAGAACCCCCTGTCGAGCATACAGGGTTATGCCGAGGTACTCAGTCAAAAATCAGGGTCGCCGGAGCTCGCGGCGATCTATCAAAACAGTCAGCGAGCCAACAGGCTGCTCAACGAACTGTTCGAGCTCTCCAAAATGGACAGCCCCGATTTCAGCCTGAAGACGGTCAAAGCGGATTTATGTGAGGTACTCAGGCAGATATGTGCCGGGATGGTGCCGCAGCTCGAAAGCGCGAACTTCAAATATGAGTTCGATATCCCCGAGGACAGTGTTTACGTTATGCTGGATGCCGGCAGCTTCGGGCGTATCATTCAGAATCTTACGGACAACGCCGTGCGGTATAATCCGGAGGGCACGACGGTCTCCGTCAGCCTGACGGTCCGTGACAAAACAGCCGTGATAGATTTCGGCGACGACGGGGTCGGCATCCCGAACCATCTCGCGCAGGATATTTTTAAGCCCTTTGTGCGCGCGGATGATTCGCGCAATTCCAGGACCGGCGGCAGCGGACTCGGCCTCTCCATTGCAAAAAAGATCGCGCAGGCCCTCGGCGGCGATCTGACTCTGGGCGGAGAGGGCGGCCCGGGCTGCAAATTCAGGATTACGATCCCGATAATTTAAGGATAATTTAAGGTGCGCTTCAGCTGTATGACAGGTTCGATCGCTATGATAGCGATGGATCTGAAATACAGCTGATTTTTTGTTGGTCTGTATAATAACGGAACACTCCCGGCGTTTGTTCAATACTCCTTTTGTCAGCTGCACGATCTAAATACATCGAGGTGATCAGTAATGGCGCGTGAACCGACCCGTTTCGAAATGTATCTCACAAAGCTCGCGTTTTTCTTTTATGGCAAGACCGTCTACAGATCATTTGCCGACCGTCTGCCGCTCCAAGGCAATGAGCGGGTACTTGACTTCGGATGCGGCATGGGGACTGTCGCGTACTACGCACTAAAGCGGCTGACACAGGGACATCTGACCTGCATCGACATTTCCGAACGGTGGCTGAACAGCTGCCGCAGAACTTTGCGGCGCTATGAAAATGCCGCCTATATCCGCGCGGATGTCCCTGTTCTGCCGGAAGGCAGCTTTGATATCATCTATTGTCACTTCGTTCTGCACGATATTCCGGAAAGCAGCCTTGAGCCGATCCTCACGGCTCTGGTGAGATCCCTAAGATCGGGCGGGTCACTGATTTTTATCGAGCCGCTGAGAGAAATGGAAAAGTTGAGATATATCAAAAGGCAGCTGACTCAAAGCGGATTATCCCACGATAAAAGCCGCGTCACGGATATCCCGCTGATGGGCAGCTCCCTCGAGAGCATATACGTCAAGCAATAACGGAGGCATGAAATGATACAGATGATTATTTTTCTGGTTTTGACACTTTTGTCGGTCGCAGCACTCGCCGGTATCATTTTTCTATCGGCTTATTGCGTGATCGCACGCATAATGAAAAAACCGGCTGCGAAACAGCTTGCCGGCCTGAAAAAACTGACCGTGCTCTTTGCCGCTGCGATGATACTGAACACGGGGATCGCTGCCCTTTCGCAGATCACAGCTTCCACTCCGCGTATCGTTGATGAGAGCGGAAATACGCCCGCAAACAGTATCGCGGAGCTGACAAAACTGGAACTGAACGGCAGGAAACAGTGGATAAGCCTGCGGGGCTGGGATAAAAATGCTCCGGTCCTGCTCTTTTTGGCCGGCGGACCTGGCGGCACACAGATGGCGGCGGTGCGGTATGAGCTGGCGGAGCTGGAGAAGCATTTTGTCGTCGTAAACTGGGATCAGCCCGGCTCCGGCAAATCTTATCACGCGGAGAAGACGCGAAACATGACCGTTGACACCTACGTTCGGGACGGGTATGCTCTAACAGAATATCTTAAAGAGCGTTTTTCACAGGAGAAGATATACCTGCTCGGCGAGTCCTGGGGCAGCGCGCTGGGCATCTTTCTTGCAAGCCTGTATCCTGAGTCTTATCATGCCTTTATCGGTACGGGACAGATGATCGATTTTGTCGAAACCGAGCGAACGGATTATGCCAAAGCCATGGAAATTGCGAATAGCAACGGCGACACCGCTCTTGTTGAGCGGCTCGAAGCAAACGGTGAGCCGCCATATTACGGCAGGGACGTCACATGGAAAAGCGCCGTGTATCTCAACTGTCTCAGCGCCTATATGGCAAAAGATCCAGAAATACATAACCCGGGCTACAACACCCTCCGGGACATCGGCTCACCCGAATACGGGCTGCTCGATAAGATCAACTTTCTTCGCGGGATCATCAACACGTATAACGTCGTATACCCGCAGCTCTACGGTACCGACCTGAGAAAAGATCATGTAAAAATGGATGTACCCGTTTACTTTTTCCTTGGCCGTCATGATGTCAACGCCCCCACCGCTCTTGTTGAGGAGTACGAGCGGATCCTTGATGCACCCGAAAAAGGCATCGTGTGGTTCGAGCACTCCGGCCACAGTCCGTGGATCAATGAACGCGATAAGTTTGTTATGGAGGTCATGTCATGTTTTCTCGGAAAATAACCTCGGGAAAGAAATCCGGCAGAATTAAAGCGGCAATTCTTTTGGGTGTGCTGACTGTGTTGTTCATCACAGCCCTCTCGGGCTGCACCCTTACCGGGGGCAGCATAGTGATCCTTGAGGACGGGTACGGGAGGGGTTTCAGCGCGACTTTGAAGAATTATTCCCAAAACAACAAATGCAAGTTGTCTCTTGCCGAGGGCGATGAGGTTCTGGTGGAGGTCGACAGCGAAAGCGGCCGGATCTTCCTCACGGTCAGCGGCAGGAACGGCAGCCGGCCGTATACGGGCAACGATCTTGTATCCGGCAAATTTACGGTCACCGTATCGGAAACGGATGAATATGTTTTTCAGATCAAAGGCAAGGCAGCGACAGGAAAGATAACTGTAAGCAACCTTGGGCCGGAGGCCGAATAGACGGCAAGACGTTCCCGGCAGCCGCTGCACCGTGCGCTGTCGCTGCATCTCCCGATGCCCGTAAAAAGCGATAACGCTGTGAGGTAAGCGGGTGTATGAGCAGTGCAGGATCGAAAGGTATGTTTGCGATGATACTCCTTATATTGCTCCTGTTTTTTGAAGCGGCACTTGCGGCCTGCCGCATAAAAACAAGCTCCGTGTGTCATGGAGCGACAGCTGTGCTGCGCGCGGCCTCTGTTCTCATACTGGTCGCGCTCGCCGCTCTGTCGGTCGCAACCTGGGGTTTTCGCTATTACGCTATCACAGCGGTACTGGTTGTATCTGCTGTGGTTAACGCCGCGGGATCCCTGCGCAAAAAAGAGGCCGGGGCAAAGCTCCTGCCGGCCCGCATTATTCGGAGAGCTGCCGGAATGTCGGCCCTGATCATCATCGCGCTGCTTCCGGCTGTAGTCTTCCCGGAATACCGGCCGCTGCCGACGACCGGCGGGCACCGGGTGGAAACGGCGACCAGGCATTTTAGCGACGAGGAGCGGACCGAAGCCTACACAAAACAAGGCGGCGCAAGAGAGCTGGCGGTGGAGTTCTGGTATCCTGAAAATGCGGAGGGCAGTTTTCCTCTGGTCATATTTTCGCACGGTTCATTCGGAACACGTACGAGCAACGAAACACTTTTCAGGGAACTGGCGAGCCACGGCTATGTGGTATGCTCGATAGATCACACGTACCAATGTCTTTATACGACCGACAGATCCGGAAAAGTGCTGCTTATAAACGGCGAATTTATGAATGATGTCCGGCGCGAGAACGCGAGGGAAGACAAGAGCAGGAGCCTTGAGCTGTATAAAGAATGGATGGAGGTCCGCACGGGAGACATAGCTTTCGTGATAGAAACCGTCAAAGCGGACGCGTCGGATGCAATTCACAGGCTTATCGACACCGAAAAGATCGGCGTTATCGGACATTCGCTGGGCGGAGCGGCGGTGCTCGGAATCGGGCGCATGAGAAGCGATATCGGGGCCGTTGTCGCACTCGAAGCGCCGTATCTGTGCGATATCCTCGACGTTCAGAACGACGCGTTCGTGCTCGAGAGCGCTGCATATCCTGTTCCGGTTTTAAACATTTACTCAGACAGCTCGTGGCCCAACCTCGGAAAGTGGCCGCAATACGCAAAAAACGTGCAGTTACTCTCCGGCTCCGACAAGGATATCCACAATCTGCATATCTCGGGAGCCGGGCATCTGTCACTGACGGATCTGTCACTCGCTTCACCGATCCTCACGCGCGTTCTGAACGGGCACTCCTCATCACTTAATGCCGAGGATTGCCTGCGCCGCATCAACGAAGAGTGCCTGGCGTTTTTTGATCGCTATCTCAAAGAAGCGGGAGCGTTTTCGATCAAATAATCTCACGCTCTTATATGTGCGCTGTAATATTCGCCCCCGCCCCGTTTCCGAAAACACCCGGCGATGGTGCCCGCCCGGCGAACCTGACCGCCCTATACGGGTCATGCGGGCTGCGAGGGAGGGGAGAGAAAAACGCTTGCGTTTGGGCGCGTCCGGTATTATAATGCACATGGTCATTTGCCGGTGTGATGGAATTGGCAGACGTGCCGGACTCAAAAT
>JAAYAR010000060.1 GCA_012719235.1 Clostridiales bacterium | reverse complement strand
TCTCTTGGGAAATGCGGAAGGACGGTGACTCCGATCTCCATCATCTTTTTTTCCCGGTCCGTATAGAGCGTGCCGTTTTCGATGGAATCGAGTATTGCCGTGAGTTCATCCCCCAGAAATACAGATACGATGGCGGGAGGAGCTTCGTTTGCACCCAGACGGTGGTCGTTGCCGGCCGTGGCGACCGACAGGCGCAGGAGCTCCTGGTACTCGTCGACTGCCTTTACGACGGCGCAAAGAAACAGCAGAAACTGGGCGTTCTCTCGCGGCGTGTCGCCGGGTTCGAGGATATTCGTTCCGGTCTCGGTCGATATCGACCAGTTGATATGTTTTCCGCTGCCGTTGATGCAGGCAAAAGGTTTCTCATGCAGCAGGCATACGAGGTTATGCCTGGACGCCACGGATTTCATCAGTTCCATCGTGAGCTGATTTGCGTCTGAGGCGATGTTGGCCGTCGTGTAGACGGGGGCAAGCTCATGCTGAGAGGGGGCGACCTCGTTGTGCTCCGTCTTGGCGGGGATCCCGAGCTTCCAGAGCTCTGCGTCAAGTTCGTCCATGAAATCTTTCACGCGCTTTTTTATCGCGCCGAAATAGTGGTCTCCCAGCTCCTGACCCTTTGCGGGCCGGGCGCCAATCAGGGTTCTGCCTGTGTATATCAGATCGGGGCGCTTTGAATACGTTTCTTTATCGATCAGGAAGTATTCCTGCTCCGCTCCGACCTGCGCGATCACCCGCTTCACTTCGGTGTTCCCGAAGAGCCTGAGTATACGCAGGGATTCCCTCTCGAGTGCCTGCATTGAGCGCAGGAGAGGAGTCTTTTTGTCGAGCACTTCACCTGAATACGAGCAAAACGCCGTCGGGATATACAGGACCTTATCCTTAATAAAAGCAAACGACGTGGGGTCCCAGGCGGTATAGCCTCTCGCTTCAAAAGTGGCGCGGAGTCCGCCGGAGGGGAAGCTGGAAGCGTCAGACTCGCCTTTGACCAGCGATTTTCCCGAGAACTCAAGGATCGCACGCCCTTCGGAGTCCGGGGAGATGAACGCGTCGTGCTTTTCCGCGGTGATCCCCGTCATGGGTTGAAACCAGTGCGTGTAGTGTGTGGCCCCTTTCTCTATCGCCCACTCTTTCATTGCTGTCGCTACGACATTGGCGACGTCAAGCTCGAGATGTGTGCCAGACATTATCGTTTTCCTGAGGGCTCTGTATGTTTCCTTTGGAAGCTTTTCCTTCATTACGGCGTCGTTGAAGACCATGCTTCCGAAATTCATTGACAGTGAATTCATTTTCGGCTCCTCCCTGTGACAGTCCGCCGATATACCGGGCACGCGCCTTATCGCCTATGCCGGTGTATCGCGGTTTATACGGCCTAATGCGAAATCGCTTCCGGGCGATCCCGCGTTCGTTTGAACCCATATCTGATAAGTACCACAAAAGGCGCCGTGAATCAACAGAAATTCACAGCGCCGTCATCAGCTGTTTATTGCGGTAACGGTATCACCTTTGAGCCGCTTTGTCAATATTCTTGTCTTCCTGCTCCCGCAGGCATTCACACCGTCCGTATCTCACACGGCGGAATTGACAAACAGTGCCCCGTGTGATAGCATACTTCAGAACAAAGGCGTTCTCCAGATTGTGCAGGATTGTTGATTTTCGGTTGCACTTTGTGGTGAGCGCCATTTCCGAATTTGCGCTTCCTGCCCGGGAAACCGCCCGAAAACAGGCTATTTTCGTCGCCGCAGAAGAAAAGAAAGAACGTATTGCAGGATATTCGGGAGAATATTGCGCGGCCGGATCTTTGCTGAATAAAAACGCACATGGGACGTCTGTGAAAACCCGCTTAATTGCGGCCGCTTTGAAGGGGAGATATTTGAAATGGACCGGAGATTATTATACGAGGGCAAGTCGAAAAGCATATATGAAGGCGACAATGACAGCACGTACGTGATGGAATTTCGCAACTCGGCAACTGCGGGAAACGGGGCCAAGAAGGCGGAGCTTGAAGGCAAGGGAGAGCTCAACGCATCCATATCGGCTGTTATCTATGACTACCTCGCAAAAAACGGGATCGAAACGCACCTTATAAAAATGATCGACGCCACGCACGCCCTTGTAAAGAAGACTGAGATCGTTCCGGTGGAGGTCATAATACGCAATACAGCAGCGGGCAGTTTCTCGCAGAAGTACGGCGTGAGCGAAGGTACGCCGCTGAAAAACACCGTTGTTGAGTTCAGCCTCAAGAGTGACGAGCTCGGCGATCCTATGATTAACGAGACGCAGATCACCGCCATAGGCCTCGCCGGAAAAGAAGAGATCGACGAGATGGTGCGACAGGCATTGACGATAAACGGGCTTTTAAGAGCGCTGTTTGATCGCTCCGGTATCATACTGGTTGATTTCAAGCTGGAATTCGGGCGATACGAGGGCAGGATAATTCTCGCGGACGAGATCACACCCGATTCCTGCCGCCTGTGGGACAAGCAGACGGGAAAAAAGCTCGATAAGGACCGTTTCCGCCGCGATCTGGGGGACGTAATGGGCGCATATACAGAGGTATTTACGAGGCTTACCGATGAGAAATAAGTATGAGAATCCACTCTGCAACAGATACGCGAGCGCCAGGATGCAGGAGATCTTCTCGCCTGACATGAAGTTCTCCACGTGGAGAAAGCTCTGGGTCGCTCTTGCTGAGAGTGAGAAAGAGCTTGGTCTGGATATTACCGATAACCAGATCGCTCAGATGAAAGAGCATATCTACGATATAAATTATGATGTGGCCGCCGAAAGGGAAAAGGCTGTCCGGCACGACGTGCTGGCGCATATATACGCGTACGGCCGGCAGTGCCCCGACGCGAGGCCGATCATCCACCTTGGGGCTACTTCCTGTTACGTAGGAGACAATACGGATCTGATAGTCATGCGCGCGGCGCTGAAGCAGATACGGGCGCTTCTTGTCGGTGTGATAATGGAGTTGTGCGATTTCGCCGACAAGTACAAAGAGCTGCCGACGCTCGCATATACGCATTTTCAGGCGGCGCAGCCGACTACGCTGGGCAAAAGGGCCACGTTGTGGCTTCAGGATCTCGTCAGCGACGTAAATCTGCTGGACTTTACGGCAGGACAGATCAAGTTTCTGGGCTGCAGGGGAGCGACCGGAACCGCCGCGAGTTTCCTGGAGCTCTTTGAGGGTGACTCCGAAAAGGTCATGGAGCTTGAAAAGCTCATAGCCGAAAAAATGGACTTTGACGAGATATATGACGTTAGCGGGCAGACGTATTCCCGTAAGATCGATTATTACGTTTTATCGCTGCTGTCCTCCATAGCTCAGAGCGCCTACAAGTTTTCAAATGACATCAGGCTGATGTCCCATCTGAAGGAGCTGGACGAGCCGTTTGAAGAGCAGCAGGCGGGGTCGTCTGCGATGGCATATAAAAGAAACCCGATGCGAAGCGAGCGGATAGCTTCACTTTCAAGGCACGTGATGGCTCTCGCGCAGGACGGGGCGATGACCGCTTCCTCACAGTGGCTTGAGCGCACGCTCGACGACTCGGCAAATCGCCGTATCGCTGTCGCCGAGGCTTTTCTTTCGCTCGACGGCGTCCTGGCGCTCTACAAAAACGTTATAAGCGGAATTAGCGTCTATCCGCTGGTTATGAAGAAGCATCTTGACGAGGAGCTGCCCTTTATAGCCACGGAGAACATTATGATGCACTGCGTCAAAAAGGGCGGTGACAGACAGCTGCTGCACGAGGCTGTAAGGGAGATTTCAACGAAGGCGGCAAAGGAGATAAAGCTTTCGGGAGGCCGCAATACTCTGATAGAGCAGATTCTGTCGGACGAGAGGTTCGACATCACCGAATCCGAGATGGCCGAGATCCTGGACGCCGGTAAGTTCACGGGCCTTGCAACGCTTCAGACCCGGGCGTATGTAAAAAAAGTGCGTGATCGTTTCAAAGAGGACGAGCGCGCGGCGGCGGCGGAAATAACGGTCTGATAGTCCTGCGGCGACGTCCTGGACCGCACAGTTATTTGAGGGCATTTTTCACCGGTGTCGCAGATCCCCGGTGTCTGCGGGGGCATTGATCGCAAACGTCACATTCGCTTGACAAAACGTCAGGCAGTTGAGAAAATACGAAAAAATCGTGCGGACAGGGCGCCCGGTATTCAGGCAGCATTAAGTCCTGCGCCGCGCAAAAGCCGCATATCGGAAGGAAAACGAGAGATAATGGACAGACTGATGTATCTGACACTTGAGAACGGCGACGTTTATGAGGGGTATTCATTCGGCGCACAGGCGGAGGCTGTCGGAGAGGTTGTCTTTACAACGGCGATGACAGGGTACTGCGAGACGCTGACGGATAAAAGCTTTTGCGGACAGATCGTTGTTCAGGCTTTTCCTCTAATAGGCAATTACGGTTTTATCCCGGAGGACCGCGAAGGAGGAGCGATCTACCCCGCAGGCTATATCGTATCGGA
>JAAYAR010000059.1 GCA_012719235.1 Clostridiales bacterium | reverse complement strand
TCACACATGAAAGGCGTCCCAGCGTCCTGCCTGAGGGTAAAGACGGGATGGCCTCGCTGCACCCCGATCAGATGAAGAAGGCGTATAAAAGAATGGTGGAAGATGAATTCAGCCGCAGTCAGTACCGGAAGTTCTTTGACATCCTGCTCGAAAATAACGAGGGTTCTGTCCTGTGGCACTGTACTATGGGGAAAGACAGAACGGGCCTTGCGACCGTATTTCTGCTCAGCGCGCTGGGCGTACCGAGGGAGAGCATCATTTCGGATTACCTGATGACGAATCAATATTGTGCGGACCGTGTGGACAGGATCGTCGCCGAGGTCCTGAGCCGTATGGAAGGGGAGATGGATCCCGCTACCTGCCGGGCATTCTTCTGCGCAATGCCGGAATACATAGATGAGGCCCTGAGGTTAATTGATGAGAAGTTCGGCTCCATGGAGGAGTTTCTGAGTACCGAGATCGGATTGTCGCAGCCTCGTCTTGATAAGCTCCGCCGGATGTATCTGGAATAGCAGCGATATACCGGTAAAATATAAGCCGCCGCAGCGGCAAATTCTCTCCCCGGCCAGTGTGAACAAGTGTTCCAAAAACGCAAAATCGCCGTGCAGATCTCTGCACGGCGGTGATATTTCTATGAGTTGGAGTTTACGGCAGCACCCTGACTGCGCACATATAGTAATCGGCATAGTAGCAGTCTGTCAGATTGTTATATACTACTCCGCGGTTTGAGGAGTGTATAAATTCGCCGTTGCCGGTATAGATGCCGACATGTGTCGCGTAACCTGTCCGGCCTTCGCTGAAGAAAACAAGATCTCCGGGCCTCAGTTCGCTCTGCGTGATGCTTCTTCCGTCGGATATCTGTCCGTGCGCAGTTCGATTCAGGTTGTAGTCAAAAAAGGAGAAGACATATTTGGTGAATCCGGAGCAGTCAAATCCCGAAGGTGTTGATCCGCCGTATACGTACGGCGTGCCGAGATATTCCGCCGCTTTGGCAATGATCTTTGATGCGAGCGTGTCGGGGGCAGCGCCGAGGTACTGGCTATATATATAGCCTGTGCGGCCGTTATAGCTCACTTTTGTCCAGCTGTCCAGAACTTCGACAGGAGTTACGGCTGTGCCGAAAGGCAGAACCTCATATACTGCGCAGGACGTATTGGGCTCCGCCCTGAAATTAACTCCGTAACCGGTTATGTACATCGTGCCGGCGGGTTGGGAAACGTCCTGAGGAGCAGCGGCGAGAGGAGCAGCGGAAGTCTGCGCTGCGGCGCTCTGATAGGTGCCGCCGCCCTGCGATAAAATAGACAGATATTCGGTATAGATGAATCCGGTTAGAGAGTTATAAGCTACACGGCTCCATTTGCCTTCGATTCCCAGGATGGTTACCTGCTCCCCCTGGTAGAGCAGTTTGAGAATATTTGAGGAAGTGCCGGGTGCTGCCCGAAGATTGACGGCTGTTACATTTACCGTGCCGGTCATCGCGCATTCGGGAGACGATAAGTTCAGATACTCCTGGGCCATGTAGCCTGTCTGGCCGTTTACGCTGACGTTACACCAGCCGTTATACGCACATATAACCTCGACGGTCGTACCGTGCCCGATAACGGTGATCGTGTCGGACGATGTGTCCGGACCGCTCCTGAGCCTTAAACCGGACTGTGAGTTGACAACGCCCGTTGTGAGCGCCAGCGCTGCGGAACTGCAGCACGTCACGATTATAAGCGCGGCGCAGAGCGCAAATCTCCCAACTCTCTTACCAATTCTTCGCATATGTACAACCCCACGTTTTTTATGTAATGGTCTTCGGTCAGCGAAGACCATTTGATTTAAACTACTCCTGGCTCAATGCCCTCTCCAGCCAGACGACACCCACGTCAAGGGCCGTGTAAATACCGTTCTTTTCCGACTTTTTAATAACGCGGTCTCTGGAACGGATATCGGGGTCCGTAAGCTGCAGCTGGACGGAGACCCTTGTAGCTTCCTCGAATTCGCCGTCGGTCTTTGAGTCGAGGATCTGCAGCATTATGATATATTTGTCCGACATGCTGCCGTAATAGATAAGGTTGCCTTTGCGCATAAGGGGGCGGCCTTTGTAGGTGAGGATGCTATCCTTTTTTTTCACTGCCATTTAGTTATCTCCTCTCTGCGAGGCAACGCGGTATAACCGGAATCCCGGGGCTGCTTCAGTATTTTCATTTTAACCTCCGACAAAACAGTTTAAAAAAACTATTTGTTTCCGGTTGTTACGAATAGTAACACAATTCTCTATTTATGTCAACCGAAAACGACAAATATCATACAAAACCGATGTTCAAAACCGATGTTCAAACTCCCGCGCGTCAATTGCCGGGCGGTTCCGGCTCAGAGACGCACGGGAGCTGTAATAGAGACGGATTCAGTTGAACAGGTACGATCGGACGAGTTCCTGCATCAGTTCGTCCCTGTCAATTCTGCGTATAAGACCTCGAGCATTGTTGTAGTTCGTGATGTAGGTCGGGTCTTCAGAAAGAAGGTAGCCAACTATCTGGTTGATAGGATTATACCCTTTTTTGCTCAGCGCGTCATATACCTGTGACAGGATGCGCTTGGTTTCGGTGTCTTTCTCATCCGGAACGTTGAATTTTCTGGTATTATCATCCATAAGCTGCTCCTCCCGTGCCGCATTCCCCGCAAAGTATTATTTCACAGAATGGGGTAAGTTAACTCTCTTGATTTCGAAGATCGAAATCACACTATATAATATACTAATTGCAGGTTTGTGTAAAGTAAAATATTACCTCAGCTTAGCATTCAGTGTGTCACCGGCTGCCTGAAGGATCGCCTGATACGGGGCAAGCACGTCTTCGTCCCGCAGGTTCCTTTCATCCGAGCGGAATACAAGGGAGAAAGCGACGCTCTTTTTTCCTTCGGGAATGCCTGGACCAGTGTAAATGTCGAAGAACTCGATCTCCTTAAGCAGCGGAGCTCCCGCCTTGCGGATACAATCCTCAAGCGTCGACACTGTGATCGATTTATCACAAACAAGGGCGATATCCCGAGTGACGGCCGGGTATTTCGGCAGAGGTATATAGTGTTTTTCGGGCAGAATGCACCGAAACAGCAGCGCAAGATCGAGTTCGGCGGCATAGACCTCCACGTCGATATCATAGGAGGACGCAGCCAGGGGATGTATCTGCCCGCAGGTGCCTATGATCTCCCCGAGGCAGGAGATCACCGCGCAGCGCCCGGGATGGAATGAAGCGTTTCTGCTGTCTGCCGAGAAAGACACCTCGGGGAGATTCATCTGAGAAAGCAGGGACTCGACGTCTCCTTTTATTGTGTAAAAATCAATGTCTTTCCCATAACACCCGAGAACAAGATGGACCGTTTCGTTTGAAAGGCCGTCTGCAGCGGGGCTGTAGACCGTAGCCTGCTCATAGAACTTGACGGATTTATTCCTGAAGCTGTAATTCCTCTGCAGCGTTTCCATCATGGAAGGCAGCGCGGACGTGCGCATTATGCTGGTGTCTTTTCCAAGCGGATTCAGAATTTCGAGGGATCTCCTGCGCTCGTCATCCTCGGGGAATCGAAGCTTGTCATAGGATGCCGGACTGATGAACGAGTAAGTCAGGATCTCATTGTATCCCAGTGCGCGGGCGTACATACCAACATTTCTGAGCAGTTTTTGTTCCCTGGTAAACCCGCCCTGAGGAGTCTCGCCTTTAAAAGAAGTGATAGGGAGTTTGTCATAACCGTACATCCGCGCCACTTCCTCGGCAAGATCGGCCATATGTTCCACATCTCCGCGCCATGAAGGGACCGTGACGAGGTCTCCGGATACCGTGAATCCCAGTTTCGAGAGTATCCCGCACATTTCGTCATAGCTGACTGAAATGCCGAGCAGGCTGTTGATACGCTCCCGCCGGAGCGGAAGGACGACCGGTGTATGATCAGAGTTATCGATATCGATTATTCCCGTGCAGACAGTGCCGGCTCCGAGCATCTCAACAAGTTCGCAGGCCCTGTTGACTGCCGTGACGGTCATCGAGGCGTCGAGACCCTTTTCAAATCTCGAGGATGCATCTGTGCGTATGCCTAGAGCCGTGGCGGTGGTGCGCACCGAAGTGCCGTTGAAATTCGCCGATTCAAAGACGATGTTTCGCGTGTTGTCGGTTATTTCGCTGTTCATGCCGCCCATGATCCCGGCGATACCGACAGGGCGGTTCTTATCCGCTATCATGAGCATGTTCCCGGTCAGTTTGCGCTCGTTTCCGTCGAGGGTGACAAAGGAGGAGTCCTTGCCCGCGCGGCGGACGATTATCGTGTCGCCTTCAACACATGAGAAGTCAAAAGCGTGCATAGGCTGGCCGTACTCGAGCATCACGTAGTTTGTGATGTCGACAATGTTGTTTATCGGTCTTACGCCGCTCGACGACAGTCTTTCGCGCATCCAGCGCGGAGAGGGGGCAATTCGGACGTCTGTAACCATGCGCGCCGTGTAGCGCGGACACAGATCGGTATCATGCACTTCGACCTTCAGCAGTCCCCTGATATCCGGTCCATTGCCCTTTACGACCGGTTCGTGCGTGCGCATCGCAAGACCAAACGTTGCCGCGGATTCGCGCGCCAGGCCTATTACGCTCAGGCAGTCCGGCCTGTTATTGGTGATCTCGAATTCGATCACGTGGTCGTCAAGGCCCAAGACGTTTCGTATGTCGTCTCCCGGCGCGCATTCCTCCTGCAAAACGAGGATGCCGTCTTCAACGGCGTACGGCACTTCATGGAGCGTCAAACCGAGTTCTGCTATGGAACAGAACATCCCCTCGGACGCTTCACCCCGGAGAACTCCCGAACGGATCTCCTGGCCGCCCGCGAGTCTGGCTCCGTCCAGCGCGACGGGCACCAGGTCCCCGGCGTTAACATTAGTCGCTGCCGTGACGATCTGTATGGGGGCGTCTGCGCCCGTATCGACCGAGCAGACGATCAGTTTATCCGCGTTGGGATGGGGGGCGGTCTTTAATACGCGGCCGACTACGACGTTCCGGATCTCGCTGCCCGGCAGATGGACTGCCTCGACTTTGGACCCGCTCATTGTCATTTTATCTGCGTATTCTTTATCTGCAGCGTGAATTTCTACAAATTCATCAAGCCATTTTCGTGATAGTTTCATATATGATTCAATCCCTCTCACATCAATTGCGATCGATTTTTTTTTGGTGAATACTATGCTCCGACTGAGCTGAGGTTTACATAATAAACAGATCCCGGGTTAAAACTGGGACAGAAAGCGGATATCGTTCTCAAAAAGCAGCCGCAGATCATTGATGTTAAACCTTCGCATCGTCAGACGGTCAACGCCTATGCCGAAAGCGAAGCCGCTGTAGACCTCGGAATCAATACCGCAGCCCTCAAGCACGCGCGGGTGGACCATGCCCGCCCCGAGCAGCTCTATCCAGCCCTCGCCCTTGCAGACACGGCAGCCCTCGCCCTGGCACTCAAAGCACATGATGTCGACCTCGCAGGAAGGCTCAGTGAAAGGGAAGTGGTGGGGTCTGAACCGCAAGCGGGCATCTTCTCCGTACAGCATTTTAACGAACTGTACGAGGGTGCCTTTGAGATCGGTCATTGTTATGCCTTTATCGACTACCAACCCCTCGAGCTGATGGAACATCGGGGAGTGGGTAGCGTCGACCTCGTCTTTCCTGTAGACCCGTCCGGGCGAGATGACGCGGATAGGCGGTTTTTTTCTTTCCATCACACGGATCTGAACCGGCGAAGTCTGTGTCCTTAAAAGAACGCGGCTGTCCTCGCTCAGATAGAATGTGTCCTGCCAGTCGCGTGCGGGGTGGCCGGGCCTGGTGTTCAGCGCAGTGAAGTTGTGGTACTCGTCCTCCACTTCGGGGCCTTCGGCGATCTCAAATCCCATCCCGATGAAAATGTCTTTAGCCTCATCCAGAACAATTGTTATCGGGTGTTTCTTTCCCAGAGGCGTGCGTTTTCCCGGGATAGTTACGTCAAGCGCCTCTTCTATCATTCGTTTGTTCAAGGCTTCCTCACCTAGGACCCTTGACCTTTCGCTTATCATGTTCTCAAGATCGACCCTGATCGCGTTTGCAAGCTGACCGACAACAGGCCGTTCTTCAGCGGCGATACCCCCCATTTGCTTAAGAAGAAGGGTCAGTTCTCCCTTTTTTCCGAGGTAAGCAACACGCACCTGCTCGAGCGCCCCCGTATCGGGAGCGCGGAGAATATCCTGTGCAGCATGTTGCCGTATGTGTTCAAGTTTTTCTTTCATGTATTTCTCTCCATTCTATAGCCCGCGGAATTTCGCGGCGAGCCTTTAATGAAACGTCGTCTTCGGGCTGAATAACTGCTCAAAAGAGTAACTATAAATAAAAAAGCCCTTCGCCCGAAACCGGGGCGAAAGACGTGCTTCCGCGGTACCACCCGCATTCGCAGATACCTGCGCGCTCCGCCGGCTGTCACCGGCCATGGTCGTTATCGGGACCGCTCCGCCGCCGCCTACTTCAGTTTCAGCGGCGATGCTCGGGAGGGAAGTGCGGTACAGCGTCGCAGTGCGGCTTTCAGCCGGGGCCGCACTCTCTGAATACGGCGTATCCTGCCCGCGGACTCCTTCATCGCGTTAAAATATTATTATTTATATATCATAGTCTGTCGGGGAAAGCAAGTAAAATTTGACTGCGAACTCAGTCGCTACTATAATATTATCCGTATCAGTCACCGTTTTTATTAAGGAGAGGGCGCTCGTGAGGATATCGGGAGCAAAAGAAATGAAAGGCGCGGACGAGAGAGCGATTTTCGAAAGAGGCATTCCGTCGTTGACGCTCATGGAAACCGCGGCCGGCAGCATAGCAAAAGCCGTGATCGATATTTTGGGGAGCCTGAACAAGAGGCGGATCGTCGTTTTTTCAGGCAGCGGCAATAACGGCGGGGACGGACTGGCGGCAGCGAGGATCCTCAAGCTGGAGGGCGCCGACGTCGGCGTCTGGATGACAGGAAGCCGCGACAGAGTCACCAGAGATACTGCGGTTATGCTCGCCCGGGCGCTGGAGTGTTCTATACCGGTGAGGGATTTTTCCCCGGCCGAGGCAAAGAGCGACTGTAAGGGCGCGGACGTTATAATAGACGCTATGTTCGGGATCGGACTGAATTCACATATGCGCGGCGCAGCCAGGGATGCGGTTAACATAATAAACTCATGCAGCGCAGCTGTCGTGGCCGCGGACATAGCGAGCGGTGTGGAGGCAGACACGGGAAGAGTGCTCGGCTGCGCGGTGAACGCAGACGTCACAGTTACTTTTTCATGCGCAAAACCCGGACATTTGATCGAACCGGGGTGCTGCTGCACAGGGAAACTGATAATTGCCGACATAGGGCTGCCGGACGACCTGGTCGAATCGTCGCTGCTCGACGTGGACGTCTTCACGCGCCGGGAAGCCGGAGAACGTCTGCCTGTAAGGCGTCCCGTATCGCATAAGGGTGACTATGGGAAAATACTGGTCATTGCGGGTTCGCGGGGATACTCGGGCGCGCCCAGCCTTGCGGCATCCGCGGCCTCCCGCGCGGGCGCCGGTATCGTATGGGTTGGGGTCCCGGCTTGTATATATCCGATCGTGGCTCAAAAGAGCAGTGAAGTCATGCCAGTCCCCCTGCCGGACGACAGCGCGGGGAGTTCTTGGCGGGGAGGGGCTCTCACAATGGAAGCTCTCGAACCGCTTCGTGCAAAACTCGAAAGCGCTACCGTTTGCCTCATTGGCCCCGGGCTCGGGCGAAGCGAGGAAACGCAGAGACTTATAAGGGAGATTATTTCAGGCTGCAGCGTGCCTCTGGTCATAGACGCCGATGGCATAAATGCACTTGAAGGACATATAGATTTACTGAAAAGCGCCCGCTGCCCTGTCATTCTGAC
The DNA here is from genome assembly GCA_012719235.1 of Clostridiales bacterium. Lineage (GTDB taxonomy): Bacteria > Bacillota > Clostridia > Oscillospirales > Oscillospiraceae > JAAYAR01. The sequence continues at coordinate 18,593 of JAAYAR010000059.1, read as the reverse complement.
GCCGCACGAGGGTGAGTTCGCGAGACTCGGAGGCGATATAGAAAAACACGGAAGACTCTATGCGGCTCAGAGCTTTGCGGCGGAGAACAAATGTACTCTTGTTCTGAAAGGGCACAGGTCGATCACAGTATCGCCGGGAGGCAGGGCGTTCGTGAATACTACAGGCAATGCCGGTATGGCAAAAGGGGGCAGCGGGGACGTTCTTGCGGGGGTGATAGCCGCTCTTGTCGGTCAAGGGGCAGAACCCTTTGACGCGGCGGCGGCGGGAGTCTGGATCCACGGTGCTGCGGGGGACGCGGCTGCCGCAAAATTCGGCATGTATTCGATGAGCCCGGACGACACGATATCCGCGCTCTCTGAAATACTAAGAACATTGTGAGGTGGTGGCTTTGCGCAGGTTTATGACCTGTGCACTTGCGATGATCCTGCTCCTGTCAGGCTGCTCTTCCGGAAACGCGGCATATGCAGTCTTTACACAGTTCAGGGAAACGTTAAACGGAATGGAGTCCTTATCGATTACAGCCGGTGTGAATACGGACTACGGGAGTTACGTGTTCGATTGTACGCTGGCACTAAAGTGGAACAGCGAATCAAACAGTGCGGAAATAACGGTGATTGAGCCGGAATCGGTGGCCGGGATCCGCGCAGTCCTCACGGAGGGAAAATGGAAGCTGGGTGCGGACACCGTACTGCTCGGTGCAGGCGATATCGAAAACAGGACGCTCGCCCCCCTGACCGCTCTGTATAAAATGCTTTGCGCCTGGCAGAGCGCGCCCGTCACATCCTCATGCCTTGACGAGGTCTACGGGAAGAGCGCGGTGCGCATAACGCTCGGCGGGGAACAGGGCGAGGACACGGTGCAGGACGTGTGGATCGAGCAAGGTACTCTTCTTCCTCTCAGGGCTGAGATCGCCGAAGGCGGAAAAACGATCCATTCCGCGCGATTTATCTATGACACGTGAATAACAGAGCAATATTACGCATGGATATATAAGATACGCCGTTGCCGTGTGCCGGCCGTGAATAGTACGGGGAGATGCAAATGGAAGACAGAAGCAGGACGTGGGCTGAGATATCGCTGGATGCGCTTGAACAAAACTATAAGACGATCGTGTCGCGGCTGCCCGGAAAATGCAGGTTCATGGGTCTTGTCAAAGCCGACGCGTATGGCCACGGGGCAGTAAGGGTGGCGGAAAAACTGCAGTCGCTGGGCGCGAATTACCTTGCCGTTGCGACGCCATCGGAAGCGCTTGAACTGCGCGGAGCGGGGATCGGGCTTCCGGTACTGGTGCTGGGAGCAACTCAGCCGGATATGATCTGTTCTCTTGCCGACGAGGATATCACGCAGACCGTAGTCAGCGCGCAGGCAGCAAAAGCATACTGCGGGGCTCTCGGTGACAGGAGCCTGAGAGTCCATATAAAAGTCGACACCGGGATGTCTCGCCTGGGTATCGTCTGTTCCGGCCGTCTTGAAGAGGCGGCAAGAGAGATCCAGGAGATATTGCTGCTTCCGAATCTCGAGTGCGAGGGCATATACACCCATCTTGCAACGTCGGACCTGCCGTATGACAACAACACGAATGAACAGGTAAGGCTGTTCAATAGCCTTGTGGATCGCGTTTACAAAACGAGCGGTTTTTTATTTAAGATAAAACACTGCGCAAACTCGGGCGCGTATATAAACTATCCTGAGACTATGGGCGATATGTGCCGCCCGGGGATCGCACTTTACGGGTATCCTCCCGCGGGCTTTGCGGGCCTCAGGCCTGTCATGACGCTCAAAACCCGCATCGCCCAGATCAAAGATATCGCCCCGGGAGCGGGCGTCAGTTACGGAAGGACATATATCGCCGACAGGAAGATGAGACTTGCCGTACTCCCCGTCGGCTACGCCGACGGACTTCACCGCTGCCTCAGCGGGCGGTTCGCTTTCACGATCGGGTCTAAAAGGGCGCCTCAGATCGGACGCATATGCATGGATATGTGTATGGCGGACGTAACGGACATTGAGGCCGGACCCGGCGATGAAGCGATCGTATTCGGAGAAAACGCATTTGAGAACGCGTCGACTCTCGCTGCGAGAGCGGGCACGATCCCGTATGAGATCCTGTGTGCGGTTTCGTCAAGGGTGCCGCGGTATTTCAGGTGACACAAATCGGCCCTCGCGCATAGAATGTCATGCCATGTGGATCTCGCAATACAATTTGGCATTAGGTATAAATGATGCCTCCGTATGGGATAATGAATACAGCTTACGTTACATAATCTGTAACGGGGCGACTATCTTATCCTGCGGAGAGTGAAGATTTGTGGACAATATTGTCAAAAGAGGAGACGTTTATTACGCGGATCTGAGCCCGGTAGTAGGCAGTGAGCAGGGAGGAACTCGTCCGGTATTAATCGTCCAGAACGACACGGGTAACCGCCATAGCCCGACAGTAATAGCGGCTGCGATCACATCGCAGATAAACAAAGCGAAGCTGCCGACCCATATAGAACTGTCCGGCAGGTCATGCGGACTTTCAAAAGACTCGGTCATTCTCCTTGAGCAGATCCGAACGATCGATAAGAGGCGGCTCAAGGAGCGGATGGGGAAACTGGATCCCGACCTTATGGACAGAGTCGACGACGCCATCGCCGTCAGCTTCGGGCTCGGAGCGGAGATGTAGGAATTTAATAAGAGTCATAGCGGGCGGCCGGCAACAGCTGCCCGCACTTTTTGTTTTTATTGTCTGTACAAAACCGCACCGTTATGATATAGTTTACCATAATACAGCCGCCAGCACGCATGCCGGCAGGCGAAACGTCCCGGAGGTCAGGATGAAAACGAAAAAAATGCTTCTGAGAGTTCTTGCAGCTGTTATTGCGGTTGTTATTTGCGTCGTTGTTTACGTTGTGGCCGCTCAGGGCTCGCCCGGCTCCTCGTCAGATCCGCTGGTAACTTTGAGCTATGTGACCGACGTGCTCACCCCGCAGCTTGAAACATACGTTGACCAGAAGATTGCGGCGGAGTCCGCGAAACTGCAGGCGGATTTCGCTTCGAAAGTCAGTTCGTTCTCGTACGAGATAGCGCAGCAGGGCGGTTATTACTCGCCGTGAGCGGCTGTTTTCTCCCGTCAAAGTGACATGCTCGCAGCATATAAAAGATAATGTCATCTAAATAAAACCCCCTTCATACAATATCGTATGGAGGGGTTGACTTTTATTCGGGAGGCGGCCGCCCGCGCCTTTGCTTTTTCGGCATCGGCGGTTCAATTGGTTTTGAAATATGATTGCCGCATACCGCTGATTGGGAGGTGGAAACTCAATTGAGAATTGATATGACAGGAGATTACGAGATCACTTGTCCGGTGGGCAGCTGCGGTGTGCTGCATGTGTACAATGAAGGGCTCTATACCGTTTTTGAAGCAAAATGTCTTTATGTTGACGATATCAGGCGTATCGTAGTGTCGGACGGGGAGAATACGCTGGCTCTGGGTGTGTTGATCCCCGAAAACGGATACAGTACGATGAAACGAAAATTCTCTGCCGCGGCTCTCAAGAGTACGGGATTGAAGTTGATAAAGAGGGCGTATATCAGGGGGGAGGCAGATCCGGAAAATGAGGTGAGCGGGCAGGGCGGCTCAGGGAATATCGAACGGCCGGTATACGGCGGCGCTTCCTGCGATGTTAATGACAGGGATCGTGCGGGCGATGATTCTTTTCTGTCCGGGCCGGCCGGGAAAAATCCGGTTCCTTTGAAAGACAGGGAGGAGCAGCTCCGCACGGTTGATGCTGATGGTGCCGGAGAAGGTATTTTTGAAAATGATCGGGAAGAGGAAGCGGCCGATAATTCCCCGGACACGGCGACCGAGGTCCCGATGAATATTGGGGGAAGGTTTTCACGACCGGACCATTTCTTTGACCTCGAGCTAATAGAGAGGGAAGACGGCCTGTACGGCGTCCTTTGAGTGTTCCTGCAAAATAACCGAAGAAAAGTAGTATTGAATAATAAGGCCGAAAGCCCGCCAGGAGGCTTTCGGCCGTGTTTTCAGCAAGTCATCGCGATTTAAGCTGCAGCAGAAACAGAGACAAATGCGGAGAATTGCCGCTCATACGGGCTTTCGCTGATACCGGACCGGTATCAGCCGGGCCTTCATCAGAGTATAGACGACGGCGGGGACAAAGACGAGCTGTATTATTATGCCGGGCAGGGCGGTAATAAAATAACCCGCAGCCCACGCGGCCGCCGTGTAGCTGCCCGGACTGAATATAAGCGCCTTTGCTGTTCCGGCTGCTATGACACCTGCCAGTTTGGCGAATATGAGGCTGACATAGATATCGGGGTAAGTTTTTCCCGTGCGGATGAATCTCATCATCAAGCCGCTCACAAGGCCGTAGACAGCAAGTTCGACCATCATGCCCGGCAAAGCGGCGCCCGGGGGCATGCCTGTAAACTGACTTGACAGGAACGGAGTGACCAGGCCCGCAACGAGCCCGTAAGACCAACCGACCGCAAGCCCGCAAACCAGAATCGGAAGCTGCATCGGCAGATATATCGCCCCGGCGTTTGGTATCGCATGGAACGCCGTGGGGAGAACAAGTCCGAGCGCGATACAGACTGCCGCCATGATCGATCTTTTTAACGGTGACATTTTCATTGTTTATCTCCCGAGTGAAAGAGCGGCGCCGGGTCTTTCCGGCGCCGCCGAATCGAACTGACAAGGCAGATGTTACCGGTAATTGTCGTATATATCCGCAAGAATGCCGTACGCAACTTCCTCTGTTATCTTCACGGGGCAATAGGTCGACAGATGGCTTGATACGATGTCCGGTACAAAGCTCAGCACGACCTCTCTTTTATAGCCCAGCTCTTTGAGTGACTTTATATTGACGGCGCGCATTATCTCGTAGATCTTTCCCGCTACGAGGCTTCCAAGCTCTTCACCTGACGCCGAACAGCACGGGGATAGCCCCAGGGCGCCGGCGATAACGCGGATCTTGTCCGGTACGGCGGGAGCTATGACCTTTACCGCTGCGGGCAGGCATATCCCGCAGTTGTAGCCGTGGGGCGTATGGAAATGACCTGAGAGAGCGTCGGCAGCCGCGTGACCTACGTGCGTTATCGGGTCATTGAAAGCAAGCCCCGCAAAGTTGGCCGCAAGCATCATTTCGGTGCGCGCTTCTTTGTTGTCCGGTTCATTGTAGGCGGTAACAAGATATTTTGAGATTTTCCTGATAGCGGACTCACCGAAGAGGTCGCTGTGAGGACCCCACATCGTAGTGGTCATACCCTCGATCGCGTGGGACAGAGCGTCCAGCCCGGTGTTGGCCGTTATGTCTTTTGGAAGCGACAGAGTCAGCTCGGGGTCGACTATTGCGTATGTCGTGTTTACAAACGCGCTCCATTTTGCGTTTATTTCGGGTCTTGAGATTATGGCAACCTTCGTGACCTCGCTGCCTGTCCCGGCGGTCGTCGGAATAAGAATAACGGGCGTGGTCGTATTAATATAGATCGGTTTTGCCAGGATGTAATCGCTTGCGGTTCCCGGCATAGTCAGAAGGATGGAAATGGCTTTAGCGGTATCCATGCTGCTGCCTCCGCCGATACCGATAAGGCAGTCGATACCTTCACGCTTGGCGAGTTCTCCTCCCTTATCCACAATATCGACAGGAGGGTCTGAGATGACCTCGTTGAACACCACAACTTCAATGCCGGCATCATTCAGGATCTTCGCCGCTTTGGCGGGAATACCTGTCTGTTCAATGTTTTTATCGGTGACAAACATAGCTTTCCTGCAGCCAAGACTTTGAACCTTCTCCCCCAGTACGGACAGGGAGCCCCAGCCGAATGTTATTGACGCTGAATGCGAAAATTGATGAATCATATTCTTCCTCCTCTATGTCTTGACTCAATAACTCTGTATGGCGACTGCGCTTGCTTTTAGATTATTATATACCGTACGCGGTATCCATTTCCACCATAATATTATTATTCCCCGGGAGAATCGTGTCCTCCCGGGGTGTCAGGACTATTGCTCAGCCCAGCGACCTGAGCAAGTAACTGCAGACAAGGATTATTTCGACTATTCCGGGAAGAAAAAACAGCGCGTTTACAGCGGAACGCTTTCCTTTTTTACCCGCGAAAAGGAACCCCAGCGTATTGACGATCAGCATCGGGATGAGGCCGATCGTGAGCGCCATCCCCGCAGAATCCCATCTCTCCGCCGGCAGCATCGCGTCCGGGTTCGGAACTGTTGTATCATGCGTAAGATATGGAACGGCGAAATATATAAGACATATGACGCCGATTACGTTCAATGTGATCACTGTAACAGACAACGCTTTTTTTGCCTTCATTTTTTGTCCTTTCAATCCAAATTTGCAACGACCCGCGTGCTTTGGGCAACGGTTTTCACATTCCCAAAATATAGACTCCGTTATATAAAAGCGCTTTTTTCAGCCAGTCCGATATCGTGGCATATCCTGCGGGTCTTATTTTCTCAACAGCTCCGATGATCCGGGAGATCTCTGACGGCGGGTAATAATTTATGCCGCAGGGATCTATCTTCCCCCGGGTCATATTGTTGTAGAGGCCGTTTGCGAATATTTCGCCGTAATTTGAGAGAAATACCGGAAGATCCTCTCCGTGAACGTAGATCGAATCATCCTGCCAGTGGACAACGGTACTGACAGACACGATCGTCTGCACCGGTGTGCCTTCTTTCAGCCTGCAGTACTGAAGTTCTATGAAGTCGGAACCCCCGTAAAGTCTTCGTTCGTTTTCGTCTGCAAATCTGTGAAACATCGTTATGTACCCCAGTTTATTCCGCACCCCTGCTTGACGCATATACCGTCGCCCCGGGCATAGAATGCGTGGAAGCGTTCATCATCGGCCTGATAGAGCTCCCTTGTCGAATACTCGGCGCCGTCAGGGGAGAGCAGTGTTGTCTCGACGATAACGTACTCCGTTTCCGGCAGCGCATCCAGCATCCCGGGCAGCCTCCCCGGTTCGTACTCCGTTCTGGAGATCAACTCGCTGTTTTTATCGAACTGAATGACGGAAATACCGGTCGGTTCATCCATAAAGCTGAAGTTTATCCTGACAACCGCTTCATACGACTCCGTTCCGTCGCCGAAGTCGGACGATGAACTCTCTTTCAGTTCCTTGCTGAAGGACACTCCCGGCGTCGCATCGCTGCTGATCCCGCCGCCGCCGAGCGCATACACTTCTCCGTTCGCTGCCTGATACACAGGGTTTACATAAAACATATTCCGCTCACCGCGCGTTGAGCAGTAGACAGTGCCTTCCAATGATATGCTTTCGCCGTTATCGGTCGAGGTAATATGTGTGCTCCCGTCAGAGATCGCCTCGTCGCCGCGGGCGGTCCAGTATTGAGAGCTGCCGTTTATAACGTTATAAGTGTAGTAGCCGATGCCTTCGATCCCCTCAAAAACATATTCCTTGTGCTCGATCGTTGCGCCTGACTCGTCAGCGATATCATCTCTGGCGACGAGCGTTGCGTATAATCTTCCCTGATACTTTGCCGCCTCTGCCTCGCCGATCTCTTCTCCCGAGAGAAGCTTGTCGATATTCTCGTCCAAATAGGCGTCCGTGTCAAACAGATCCAGATACTCTCCGGTGATCAATACGCCGACCAGTCTGTCGGAACCCGCAGCGGCATCGTCGATGACAGAGGGATTTACCAGGCTCACGGCATCGGCCGCTCCCAGAGCGAAGGCTGCAAGTATGATGCACAACAGGATAATGACTGCATTTTTAGTCTTCATTTTCTTCCTCCAGTATTCCGTTAAATCTCAATATATCCCCTACATCGCACTGAAGGTAATAGCAGATCTTGTTTATCGTTCCGAATCGGATGCCCTTTGCTTTTCCGCTCCGGAGAATAGACAGGTTCGCCTCCGTAATACCGATCAGCGCGCACAATTCTTTGGAGGTCATGCCGCGTTCTTTCAGTATTTCCTCCAGGTGAACTTCGATCGCCATAACGTTCCCTCGATCAGATAAACATATCGTTGTCGTCGCGAAGCCGTTTGTTCTCCGCGAGCAGCCTCGCAACGAGCAGCACTATTAATGTGAACGCGATACTGACGACGGGAATGTCGACACCGGCGTCGATATCGGACAGTCGGCGCATCAGGATCATCTGCAGAACGTTAAAGCACGCTGTAGAGGCCGCCGTGATACCGAGTGCTATGCAGCACGCTCTTCCGAGCTTTTCGGCCGATCCCACGATACCGGCCCGGTCTTCGCCGAGAGCCGTATCGAGAAGGCCGATGGCGGATACGGTGATAATGACATCCGAAACATACGGCACGGAGGCTGCAAAGAACCTTAACACGGCAAATACGGCGTCAAGCCCCTTTTGCGTTTCCTTCAGGGCCGCGATCAACTCACCAGCGCAGGTAACAAATATCGCGGCCGTAAAGAACGCGCACAGCACAAACAGCACGATCCTCAGATATTTCAGAAGTCTGCCAATGTCTCCGGATCTAAACGATCTGAGCATGCGGAGGATAATATAAAGAACGATCACAGACCATATACAAACGCCGAGCACCGCCTTTATCACAGGTATGAATCCCGTTTGGAAGCCTGTACTCAGCGGACTGAATACGCCGGGATTGATCATTCCGTATAACGAGACGAGCAGCACGCCCGAGAGGATGAACAATGAAACTCTCTCTGCGGTCGTCTCCTTACCGCGGCCGGCTTTTAGCGCAAACAAAGATGGTATAAGTGAGATCCCGATCCACAAAGCCAGGGCCAGGCCGCTTCCTGTTTTTCCGGCTTGAGACAGCGCCTTGAGTCCGTCGGCGATCTGCTCAAACGGAAAAGCCGGTATGGACGAGAATGCGGCTTTGTTGAAGCTTGTGAGGATCGCAAGGGCGACCAACAAAACCGACTCGCACCCGAGAAGGACAAACAGTGATTTCCGTTTCATGGTTCAACCTCGAGAAAATTATTGTTATTCGATAATTCAACTGTATTATGCCGGAATAATTATCGTTTGTCAATAATTTATTTATTATAAAATCCGCCTTTTTTGCGCGAAAGCAGGTCGGATCTCACACCTGGATCAGGAAAAGCGGTTTGACAGAGGGTACGGCAACGATGAAAATGCCTCATTAACTCCCCGGGAGAAAAATGAGAGCAACAGCCAAAATAAGAACCCGAACAAACGGCTCTTCACGGTGCTTTGGTTGAGTGAAGAGCCGGAAAAAGCCCCCCGGACTTTCCTCAATTCGGAAAATCGGGGGGGCATGATTGTTCCGCACCGGAACAAAGGCTTCCTTATTTGATTTCTTTACTATACTTCCAGATAACTGTCCGCGTACAGGGTGTCGCCGCGGATAATGTCGCAGGATTTGATCGTCTCCATGAGGCGTTGGTCGCAGGGGTTGACGATGGCGCTCGTCAGGCCGCTCATCATGGCCATTGCGAGCATGGCGGAATCCATGATGGGACGTATGTGCTTCGGCATGCCGTTACTGATGTTTGACAGGCCGCCCGTGGTGTTGAGGCCCATGTCTGTGCACATCCTGATAAACTCCAGGACCTCCATCAGTTTGTCCTGCATGCCCTTGATGACGAGGAACAGGGGGTCAAACCAAAGGTCGGCGGGATCCATGCCCAGGCTCATGCCGCGCTCGAGCATCTCCTGGCAGTACATCATGCGCTCGTCGTTGTCCTTGGAGATGCCGGACTTCGAGCAGAGTGCCAGGCAGATGGCGTCGTTGGCGGCGGCGAGATCGATGTTTACGATGCGGTCGCCGGCGTCTGCCGAGTTGATAATGGGTTTGCCCTTCGAACGGTTATAAACCGATATACCGGCCTCGATTGCCTTTCTGTTGGCAGTGTCGAGGCAGAGGGGGTGGTTGTCAAAGTTCTCCTGAATGAGCTGAACAACCCACTTCATGAGCTCTTCGCCGTTGGATTCTGCGGGGCCGATGTTAACATCGAGATAAGCGGCGCCGGCGTCGATCTGCTCCTTCGCGCGCTTTAAGATGGGTTCGGGATTTTTTGTGTCCATCGCTTCCCGGATGGACGGCGAGATGCAGTGAATGCGTTCGCCGATGATCGTGAATCTGGCCATGAGACGACCTCCTAATTATTTATAATCCTTCAGGAACCGCACGAGTTGGATGGCCTCGTTCGGACCGACGACGACCTTCCAGTCTGGGAGTTTGTTCTCGACCTCGCCCTTCAGAACGGCGACTTTGCCGGGAAGGATCAGCGTACGGTTCTTGATTTTCGATTCGATCTGATGCTCCTCGATGAACTTGGCAATGGTGCCGGCCGAGAATTTTCCGGCCGCCCATGACGTCAGGACGGAGTAGCCGCCCGCGTCGGCGATCAGGAGATTGACCGGAACGCCGGAACGCTCGATCTCGCCGGACACGACGAAGTATGTGAGGGCAAAGTCGACGGTGATGGCGCACACAGAATTTTCATCGGCACCGTTGAGGGCATAGATGCCCGGCTCGACCTTCATGGGCTTCTGCGGGTCGGTGAAGATATTCTGACGGAGGCCGTACAGCGGCAGCGCGTCGGCGTACGTCATGCGGCCCATGACGATGATGGAGCCGTACCGGAGCTCGAATAGTGAGGCCAGCGCCGCCTGCAGCACATGGTCGCCGGGGGCCATGCGCTCCACATTGACAATGGACGGATAGCCGAATGCGCGGACATTGTCCTTCAGAGCCGCGCGGCGGATCTGCACGGCGGCGGCGAAAGCGTCCTTGATAGAGGAGCCGCCGATGTTGATAATGAGGTTCTTGTTGCCGGCTGCTTCGAGCTTTTCAATGGTGTCGTACAGCTCGCTGAGATCCTTACCGGAAACACCCAGGACAAGGCCTTTTTCCTTAGCGACGGCGTTCATCGCTTCCCAGTTGGAAGCGTCGGCGCCCACAAGGACCTTGACGGGGACGGCGCTGACGATCTCCTTTGCCAGTTCCGGCTTCTTGCAGCGGACAATAATGTCGCGTCCTGTCTCGGCAGCCTTTTTCACCACGGCAATGCCGCGCTCGGCTGTCTGCGTATCGGATACGTTGACAAAGATGCATTCAACATACATGCGCTCGCTGATGCGCTCGTAATCGACCTTCATCGCCTCGGCGAGCTTCGCGTCGATGTCGGCATCGGACATATCGGCGCAGAGGTAGAGCGCAAACAGGTTCTTGTTGACAAAGGTTTTCTCGTGGCGGAACATAACCGTTTCGCCGCCGAGTTTATGCTCGCCGACGGCAATTGTCTTCATGGGGGGCTCGGTGGCCTCGCTGAGCTGCCTGAGGGCGTCGGGGGACATGTGAGGGCATTTCTCAATGCTCACGGCGCCCTGGGCGACCTTCATGGCAAAGGCCATACAGGTGGGGTTGCCGCAATCCTTACAGTTCGTTTTGGGCGTCAGCTTAAAAATATCCAGTCCTTTAAGTGCCATTTTTATCTTACCTCCCTGTTCACAGGAGAGCGGCGATGAGCGCCGCAATCGCTTTTACTGATGTGGGGTGACGCAGGATGACGGCGTCGCAGCCGGACGCCAGACAAGCGGACGCCGTGACGGTCTCCATCTCGATGCCGCGCTCCTCAAGGCTGCCCCATTCGGGCATATCGCTCTCCGGCATGATGGATTCCTTGACGGACCACGTTTCGGAAGCGACCGGTGTAATAACCGGCATCTGGAGCATGGTGTCGTTCTGCTCCAGGGCTGCCAATTTGACGCGTTCCATTGTGGAGGCGACATACTCAAAGCCGTAGCCGGCAGCGGCAGAGCCCAGGTTCATGACAATGCTCTGGGGCTGAACGCCCAGCTGGGTCATCAGCACGTTCAACTGCTTGGCCAGGTTGATGTCAACGGAGCTCTCGGCTCCTACCTTCTGTCCGTACGCCAATGCGCAGGACGCGCCGATGGTTTTGTAATTCTCTTCACGGGCTGAGAGGAACAGAACATTTTTATCCGAGCAGACCTCTGCGCAGGCGGAAAACAGTTCCACGTCCTTCTCGAGATTTTTGGAGCCGGCGATGACAAGGGGTTTGTTGATCGCTTCGACAACTTCCTTGGCGATCGCGACACAGTCCGCCACCGAACGGTTCAGTCCGCCGGGATCTGCGCCTTCAAAGCGCAGGCAGACAAAGTCGGCGCCCTCCATGGCCGCTGCTTTTTTTGCTCTTTCGGCCGGTGTGTTTGCGCCTTCGTAATACGCGGCCAGCTCGGGCAGTCCCGCCGCTTCAACCCCCGTGTCAGTGATTTCCACGCCGACAGCCGGCGGATTTTTAGCGGGATTGTCAAAATAATAAAGTGGAAGAACGTTTCCGCCGCCGATGGTAACGGCGTTCTGGCCGACACCCAAAGGGATTTCGATGATTCCCGCGCTGAATTTGCGCGGCTTCGCTGTGAATGGCATGATTCGCTGTCTCCTTTGATTTAATAATTTAATACTCAGCTGCCGCTTTAGAGCTGTTTTAGCTGCTCCGTTCGGCTGTCAGCGCGAAGCGCGCCGAGCCGGACATTTTTTCGCATGTGCCGTCGAAGACGGCACATGCGTGTTTTATTACATCATCGGATCCATCTCAAGCGCAGGATGACCTTTTTCGCTCAAAAATGCAACCAGGCTTTCGGGGTCTTCCGTAATAGTTTCGTCTGCGATCATATCGCAGAAATTGTCGATGCCGTACAGCTCTTTCGCCGTGGCATTGAGCCTTTCACTGACCATATCCTTCAGCGCTTTCGGCATCCAGACGATGCGGGCGATGCCGCCTTCGGCCTTCATGAACTTCTTGGATGCGATGAAGTGGCGTCCGTGGCCCATAAAGCCCGGAGTCTGAACGCCGCCGCCCGTCATGGACGCAAGCTCCGCGAAGGTCATGCCGACGGGTGTGGTACCGGTATACTCGCGGTTGACGATTATTACGCCGTTACTGAAGGGCTCGATGCCGCAGATGCACTCGAAGCAGCCGCAGCTGGTCATCGGGTCTTCCATAATGGAGTAGAGCGTTACCTGCTCAAGAGCGCCCTGTGAATACTGCCGGACGGCTTCGTTGACATCCTCGTAAGCGCCCTTGTGTTCGTCGATGACTCTGGTCTTTGTGACGACCTGGCAGGGGCCGTTGGGCTGCAACTCGTTGGTGGCCTTTGCATCCAGCCAGGAAACCGCGCCGCAGAGACCGAGACGCTCGGGGGTGACGATGCAGACGTGGGAAGGGGAGAAGGACTGGCAGAGCGTACAGGTGTAGAAGCAGTCGACGCTCTCATCCGTAAGTGAGCGGAGACGGTCGTCACGCTTGTCGTAGGCAACATTGGCTTCCTTGCGAAGATCCGGCAAAAGGGCGGGGTCGGTTACCAGCGTCACCTGGCACTTGTCGACGACCTGGGAAAAGTCATTTTTCATTTTGGCATACAGGAGCTCGCCAAAATGCTTAACTCTGAAACCGGCTTCGAAGGCAGTCTTGCTGACGCGGATACGGATAAGGTCTCGCTGGCCCGTATGCATAACGCCCTCGAGGCAGTTTACATAGTTATGTATCTTGCGCTCAAAGACAGGTTCGAAGTCGGACTGCATATTCTTGCCGGCCACGTCGACCAGGATGGCGAGGTTGATCTTGCTGCCGGCTTCAAAGGAATCCAGCTCAGGACCGATGACTTCGATCTTGTGGTCCTCGATCTCGTGGAGCTCCTTTGTGCGAACGAGCTCGAAGCAGTCCATCCTGGAGCCGTCGGCCTCGATATACATGTCGGCCTTTCGGATGATCTCGCCTTCAAAGGCGGAGGAGCAGGCGATGGGGATATCGATATTCGAGACCTTGATCTTGATGTCGCGGGCCTCAAGAGAGGTGTCGATCAGATCGTCGACGTTCTCCTGGATTATAAGGCTCTTCGGGACAACGTCAACATCGTAGGTGTCGTTCGTGATGACCGGGAAGCCCATGGCTATGGCGCCGGCACCGCAGCCGACCGTGATATGTTCAAGAGGTCCGAAGGCGTTGACAAAAGCAAAGATGCGCTCAAAGGAATATTTATTGAAGCCGTCATAATCGCCGGGCTGTACGGCGCCGAATATAAACGCTGCGCGGACAACGAGGGAGATAATATGGGCAACGGATTCGATGCCGGGGCCGACGGGGACGATACGGACGGGGAAACCCATCTTGATGCCGCAGCGTTCCGCCTGATCGATGGCGCCCTTTAATAGGAAAACGAAGATGCCCCTGGACTGATAACCCTTGATGAGGGCAAGTGCCTGTTCGTCCGTGGGCGCCTCGTCGATGATGACGACGAAGCCGGGGATGTCACGGGTGACAAGCGGCACGCCAAGCTCGCGGACCTCGGCGTCCGTCATCCGGCCGTGGTATCTATCTTCATAAGGAGTCGGGTTTTCGGCATATTTACAGGCCTCGATCACTTCGGCCGCAAGGACCGTGGCGATTCCCGACGTAAATACGTCGTGAAGGCGGTAGTTCCGAGTCATCAATGCCTTGATCGGCTCCATTGCCGCTTTCAGCTCGCCCATATTGGTGACCTTCAGGCCAAGATAGGCGTAGATACAGGGCAGATAGTAGGCGGTGCTTCCGAAAGCGACGGGGGCTGCATCGCCAAGCTTTTCGTATGTTTTGCTTACAGCGGTCTCGGCGCGAGCAAGCATCTCGTCAGACCCTGTAAATACTCTGTCAAACAGTCTCAATGTGATTTACCTCCAATGTGATTAACCTCCAAGATATTCATAGAGGTCTCTGACCTTTTGTTTTTACGCACTATCTTTTTCAATACGCTCTTTGATCGCCCGTATCTCGGCGACCGTTTTTTCGCTGATGTCGTAAGGCGAGCGCCCTGCACGGTCGGCAGCGGTAACGTCGTCGTCATAATGTACGAACCCCAGGAGATCGGCTTCGGGCACCTTTGCGATAATAAACTCCTCATCGGCCTTGCTCCTGATCTTATTGGCAACGACCCTGACTTTTTTTATGCCCAGGTCGGCAGCGAGCTGCCGGACCTTGTGGTATGTCTGTATACTGCGCTCGCCGGGCTCCACCACGACGATGAACTGATCCATAACGGCGGTGGTGCCGCGGCCGAGGTGCTCGAGCCCGGCTTCCATGTCCAGTATAACAACGTCCTCGCGCCGTATGATGAGGTGAGAAATGACCTGCTTGAGCATCACATGCTCCGGGCAGACGCAGCCGCTGCCGCCCTGCTCTATGGTGCCAAGGACTAAAAGCTTGACGCCGTTTTTCTCCTTGGCCAGCATATCGGGGATATCGTCGACCTTTGGATTGATCTTGAAGAACTTTCCGAAGGTCTCGGCGCCCGCGCCCGTCCGTTCGGCGATCAGTTCGCGCATCTTTGAAATTGGCGTTATTTCGTCAATTTCCTCGGGTGTGAAGCCCAGCGCCATACCGAGGTTGGCGTCCGGGTCCACATCGGCGGCCAGGACGCGGCGCCCTTCGTCGGCATAGAGCCGTGCCAGAATCGCCGCTACCGTCGTTTTACCGACGCCGCCCTTACCGGTGATCGCAATTTTCATAACTTGCCTTCCATTCAGCTTTATATATAAAGCGTTCGAAAAAAATGCTTAATTATGCATGGGTCCTTATGACGCCTGTCAGATGCCCAGAGCGGCGCGCTTTGCTTCGATGCCGTCGATCATGGCCTGAGCCAGCACACCGGGATCTGTGTTAATGATAAAGCCTGCGCCGGTGATTTTTCTTGTGCCCTCGGTTATAAGCTCCATCATCTTGCTTGAACCCTTGACCTGGGGCTCAATACCGAGGTAGGTGTCGATACCGGTGGAAACAACGTAGTTGGCGATGGCGACGGCCTTCTCGCTCATCCACTCCGGTGCGCAGCCCACGACGGGAACCTGCGGCACATCGATACCCCAATCCTTGGCGATACCGGTGGCCAGCAGCATCATGCGGCTGATGTCGACACAGGAGCCCATATGGAGGATCGGAGGAATGCCCACAAGATCACATACGCGCTTCAAACCGGCGCCGCAGAGATGCTTGGCTTCCATGCTGAGCAGACCGGCCTTGGCGGCCGCCTGAGCGGAACAGCCGGTGGTAACAACGATAACGTCGTTGGCGATCAGCTTCTTCATGATCTCAATGTGGGAGAAGTCGGGACGCACCTTGGGGTTGTTGCAGCCGACGATCGCGACGGCGCCGCGGATGACACCTGCCTTGATGCAGTCGATGAGGGGTTTGTATGTATCGCGGATGTCTACATGGCTGTTTGTGACGCCGTTGAGTTCCTTGATGATGGCTTCGCAGGAGTAGCCGACGCGGGCAGCCTGCTTGTTCGCCGGAACACATATTTTGGACGGATCACGCTTTGTAAAGCCTTCAATTGCCATCTTAACGAGCTCACGACCCTTTTCACGGGCGGTCTCGGGATGGAATTCAACATATTCGGAATCAGGGATCCGGGCTATGGGTGAGGTCGTGATGAACTTGGTGTGGAAGCATTTGCTGAGCGGGCCGATAGCCGGGAAGATGCACTGAACGTCGACGGCGATCATTTCGACCATGCCGGTCAGGAGCGCGTTTTCCTGCTGGAGGAAGTTACCCGCCATCCGGACTCCGTGGCGCATGGTGACCTCGTTGGCTGTGCAGCAGAGGCCGGCGACGTTGATGCCCTTGGCGCCGACGCTTCTGGCAAGCTCGATCATATCCTTATCCTCGGCAGCCAGAACGATCATTTCCGAGCAGGCCGGGTCATGGCCGTGGACAATGATGTTGACCATGTCCTTTTCAAGAACGCCCAGGTCACCCTCGGTGTCCTTCGGCATCGGGGTGCCGAACAGGATGTCGGTCATCTCGGTGCCCATCATGGAGCCGCCCCAGCCGTCGGCCATACCGGTCCGGAGACCCTGCATGACAAGGGCTTCGGCGTCGGCCGTGTTGCCCATGTGGGTCATGTGCATCGCCGTCGTGATCTCGCGATCAATGGCGCGGGGGGCGATGCCTGTTTCTTCCCAGAGCTTTTGACGCTCTTCGGTAGCGCGCTTTAAGAACCGCTGCGTACCGAAGGGCTTGCCGTACTCCATCAGACCGGCTAAAGCAACCTCGTGGGCGACCTCATAGATGTCTCTGCCCTCATAAGGAATATCCCACTCCTTGGCAAGATTCAGGAGTTTGGCAACGTCCTTGACCTGATAGTGGCCGTTATGTTTTGCCGAATACAGAGTGTGGCAGATCTCGCGGCCGTGGTCGGAGTGCGCCGCGGCACCGCCTGCGATCATGCGCAGGTAGTTGCGGCCGGCGATGGCGTGCGCGTCAGCGCCGCAGATCCCGCGCGGGGCCTTCGGTGTGATGCGGCAGGGGCCCATGGAGCAAATGCGGCAGCAGATACCGTCTTCGCCAAACTTACAGGAAGGCGTCTGACTCTTTTTGCGGTCTTCCCATGTCTCGGCACCGGCACAGACCGCGCATTCCTTGAGCCTGGCTGATTGCTCTTCCATTTGCTCGACTGTTGTGAAGTTTTTCAAATCCATATCGCAAAAATTCCCCTTTGTTATACTCGTAAAGCCTTTCAACTCTTATATTTACATTTTACGTGTTTATTCAATGTGCATTCTAGCAACTCAGCGGCGGATTGTCAAATATTTAATTAGCGTTTTCGTAATAAAATTGATTCGCAAAAAAATCCCTCCGCGGGGTTCTCCGGGGAGGAAAACAGCTGTGACGGCCGGTTTTGCGAGTTAAGCGGCAACAGGCTGCACAACCCTTCGCAACATGGCTGAGCAACCTGTCATCTGTAACGATATTTGCAAGAATCCCTGCTAAAAATCTCATAAGTCACGTTTGTCTGTTTCGATCGCAATTATCAGTTTATAACTATTTGGTATGATAACCGTTATTTGCCGACAGCTCCCGATGGCTTCGGTGAGATACTGTGGCAATACCCCGGGTATCTGCAGTCTGGTCGTCTTCCGGATGACCGTCGGACTTAACGTCGAGGGCGCGGACCGGGCGGCTGACAACGGGCAGATGTGTCGGCGCAGAACTCCTTTGACGACCTCCGATAAACGGCGGCGCCGCCGACGATGATGCGTACGCTCCCGCGAAGACCGAGGAACACCCTCCGCCTTCATCCGGGCAGCTCATTGAAGAACCCGAAGTTCGTCCGGGTCCCTATTACCTCCGGAAACTAAATGCCAGAATCCTGATCCGCAAGCACTTCCCGTTAAACCTAAACCTCCGTCAGCGTCATCCGCTGCCGCAGCCCGTCCGCATCGATTTCAAATGCATGCTCGCCCTGCGGCGAAGGCTCGGGCGTTATCTGATACCCTTTGAACCTCTGCGCAACATAAGCCGCGGGGTCGTCCGTCTCAACTTCCTCAAAAAAGACGTCGCGCATCTGGTTGCCGCTGCATTTATTGAAAATCTCCCATATGACTTCATACCGCATTTTCATAAGCCTCCGCCCAAGGTTTTATTCAGTGATTCATTCCACAATAATAAAGGAAACCACTTTGATTAGTCAAGAGACAGAGGTGTCATAGTGGCGGCATGTTGGGGGTTGACGACACACTTACAAACACTTTGCAGCTTTATGGAATTTTTTCTGCATTTTGGCGGAGATGTTTCATTATTT
>JAAYAR010000058.1 GCA_012719235.1 Clostridiales bacterium | reverse complement strand
GCAGCGGGAATATGTGGTTCATTCTTCCGGATGAGGATGTATCCGTTGACGAGCTGCTTTCCGACAGCAAGACCATGGACTTCATTCTCGCCGATGGCGATTGGGAAAACAGTAAGTTCCTCACTGTCAATCTCTCATTGCCCAAGTTCGATGTGGTTTCCGATACTGACCTTGTCCCTGAGCTGAAGGAACTGGGTATAACGGATGTCTTCGATGCGGATATTTCCGACTTTACGCCCATGACCACCGATACCGACGAAATCTTTCTGTCTAAGGCGCAGCACGCTGCCCGGGTGACCATCGACGAAGAAGGCGTGATCGCCGCCGCCTATACAGTCATGATGTCGGCAGGCTCCGCCATGCCCCCTGATGAGGAAATTGACTTCACGGTTGACCGGCCCTTCATCTTCGCTATCACCGGTACCGACGGTCTGCCCCTCTTTGTGGGTGTGGTGAATAACCCAGCCTGAGTATGAAACAAGTGGAAGGTTGATATGAATGAAGACCTTGTTGTATGAAAGCAAAGACGACAATGAGTGGCAAACTGCATGAATGATTTCGTTACATTTATTTTACAGCATCTCCGAACAGGCATATGGCTGGCAATCATGGCCGCGGTACTCTGCGTCTTGATAATAAGTGTGTGCTGGCTTATATTCAAACAGCACTACAAGGGCGAACGGCGGTTTCCCTGGTGCAAGACGGTCATTGTGGTGCTGCTTATTGGATATCTGACCGTTCTGATATACGCCACTCTCCTGCGGTTTGGCGGCGCTTACGGATATAACCTCCATCCATTCATGGCATGGCGCGAGGCATGGAATCTGTATTCACTCAAAAACTGGCTGAACCTTCTACTGAATGTTGCCATGTTCATACCTCTTGGCCTCCTGCTTCCTTTGCTGGCGAAGCCATTCAAAAAAGCATATTGGATGTTGGCGGCCGGCCGATTTGTTTCTATGTATTCTGTGAAAACGACCTTCCACCGCTGATTAGCTCAGCTAATTCTGTGCTAATTTACCCTTCTTGACAATTAGCAAAAAGACCTTACTTTTGCTTACCGGATTTGACTCGGAACTATTTGAAACCCCTGCAGTTACAGGCTTTTCTTGACCGAACTTGACTGTTTTGTGAAAACAGCTTTTTTGCTCCTAAGCGGAAGGTCGAGCGTTCGAATCGCGCCGGGCGTGCCACATCAGACCCTGAAATCTTTTGATTTCCGGGTCTGTTTTTTTCCGGCGCTGGTTATCCGGCATTCCTCGATCTTCGTTTTATGGAATCTGATTTTCGTTGTTCCGGATTTTTGATTTTGGTCCGGCAGCGGAACTTCCGGCGTAGAACACATTCGGCCTTCCGGGACCCTGGCGATTTCGCTCAATACGACCGGTTTTGCCGTCAAGCCCGCCGGGAAGCTTCGCCGCCTTCTGCGCAGCGCAGCCGACGGATCTCATGATTTCGTCCGGCATGAAAATGATATATACTCTGCCGCCGCTGTCGAGCTATCAGTTTTCTTTGATAAGCTCATTCGGGATACCGCAGAGCACCTTTGCTTCGGCTGAGATACCGCGGAAGCGCTCATACGTGAAATGCACCTTCGGGATGCGAAAACAGGAAAACTGCTCTCCTTGGCTGCCACAGAAATATTCGTATGTCACGGGCGATGAGATTCGCACCTCCTTCCGCCCAAAACAAGGCACAAAAAAGCGCGTCTACCGGCCCTGCATCATGGGCGTGATAGACGCTTTGGCGTTTTATTTGCGTTGTTTGCAGAGAATCCGTTAAAAACTACGATATTAAGCATGCAGCATGTCAATGAATCGATTGCTTCAGGCTGCTGTTAGGTGTACAACACTTATTTTTCAGCCATTTCTCCTGCGCGTGGTTCCAGCGCCTATGGATCACCGCTGCAACAACAGAACGGGGAATCAGTTTCCCGGTAAAGGAGAGAATACGGTTCAAACTGCCGGGAACGTAAGTCGCTTTGCCCTTCAATGCCCTGTCCAGCGTTTTTCTGGCAACGACCTCCAGCGGATTCGTTGTTACAGTACCCAAGAAGCCTTGTGCGGCTATTGCTTCGATAGTATCATCTCTTGTGACCATTCCGCCCGGACAGAGCACCAGCACATTTGCGTCCTGATCCTTCAGCTCTTGCCGGAGAGATGTCGCAAAATCCAGCAGAAACCGCTTGGACGCCGCGTAGGTCGCTTTCAGAGGCATAGGGAACATGGACGCCAGGGAGGATACAAATACGGCTGTAAAATGTCCGATCTGTCTTCGACGCATCAGAACAGCATGCGTGATCCTCAGAGTGGCTGCATCATTCAAGGCAACAATATTCACAACCTTTTCCCGGTCGTGACCCATAAAGCTGCCCTCAAAATCCAATCCGGCGATATTCAGCAGCATATCAAAGCGAATCCCGTGCCGGTCGATTACTGCCAGCATACTATCCACGCTGTCCGGATCTGTCAGATCACAGACCTTTGCTGCAACGGTGACCCCGAACTGCCGTTCCAGTCCGCGCCGGATCGACAGCAAGCCGTCTTCATTGATGTCGGTCAGAAACATATTATATCCGCGGCGGCCACATTCATTCGCCATTGCACGGCCGAGGCCGCCTGCCGCTCCCGTGATCATGACATTCATCTTTTTGCATCCTTTCCGTAATGAACGCCGCAGAGCTGTCCGCTGAGGGCAAATAAGCGCTTTGCGCTTTCGCTTGTGACCTGCTTGCTGTAGGATCTTTCTTTGCAGAGATAATAGTACAAACCGGTCGGCGCTTTCGTATGCTCACACAGATAACTATATGTCTTTGCCGGAACTGTGGGAGAAACTCCGTGACGTTTCCGGAGTCTCCAGACGAAATCCACGATTCCTGCCGTTTTGTTTCCGATATCCGTATTGACAAGCCCCGGATCGACAGCATAAGCGCGCAATCCCTCCGAAGCATAGAGATCGTTAAGCCCCTGCGCAAACAGGATATTGCAGAGCTTAGACTGCTTGTAAGCGGTCAGAGGATTATAGCGCTTGCTGAGCATCACATCGTCCCAATGCACCTTAATCCCTTTGTGGGACCGGCTGCTCGTCATAATAACACGCCCTTTTGCTTTCAAGAGATACGGAAGCAGCTCGTGGGTCAGAAGAAAGCCGGCCAGACAGTTCAGTGCAAATTGCTGTTCATAGCCGTCCTCCGTAGTCATATACCAGCTTCTGGCGCAGCCTGCATTGTTGATGAGAGCATACAGCTTGCCATCCCCGCGCTCATCCAGCAGGGACTTGATTTCTCCGGCTACCCGGATCACTTCACGCTGCTGCATGAGATCAGCGGCGTACCACTCGATTTTTGCATCGTGAATTCCGGCCCTGATATCCCTGTCTGCTTTTTCACAATGAGTTTGTATGTGCCCGACAGCCAGAACATGATACCCTTCACCTGCTAAAAGGCGTACTGTTTCCAGACCGATGCCGGAAGTGGCGCCGGTCACAACAATCGAATTCATTTTTACCTCCGGTCGGTCTGTTAAAGTCGGTTCATCGGAGTTTGCTGTTATCTCCGCATGAAAATGTCTGTTTGTACATCGTCGCCTGCGATGAAAGAGTGCATACTTCTTTGTTGAAGCATTTTTCTCGAAAAATGTATTTGAGTTCTTGTTCCTCTCGCATATGCCCGGTCAGACGTTGTGTTCTTGATCCATATACGGAAACCGTCTCCGGTTAATTGACGAACCATCCCCAAACGTGCCAGAACCCGACACTTCCGGCAGACAGCATACTGGCCGCAAAACCGAGGATGAAGAACACGGCGAATAATATAAGGGCAATCAGCGCCATACTGCGCAGGCGGCGATTCGTTCTCGGAGCAAGTTGTACATGAGCCGGAAGGGACGGAAGAACGGGCTTCCCTTCGGCAACGGCAATGGTATTGTGCCGGAATCTGCCAAAGGATTTTATCAGCTGCCTGATGAGTGCCCAGTAATAAATACATCCGGCAGCGGCCAGCACTCCGAGGGCCGCTGATGCGACACCGATCATTGCACCACACCAGTAGGGTATCGACGGAACTAACGCATACGGGCTGACGCCGAGTATCATGCAAACCCCGACGGCGGCAAAGGCAATAGCTGCAGCCGCGATCACAACGCCGCAGGCGGCAAGCAGCAGGAAGAACAACCCTGCAAAGATATCAGCAAATCCCAGACCGATTTTTGTCAGAATACCGCTCTGCTTCGGAACTGACAAGAGCTCCTTTTCGTACTGCAAGGCAAGTTTCTCCGGATCACCCAATCTGGCGGCGATCTCCTCCTCCGAATAACCGTCCGCAAGTTTGAAGGCGAAATGCTGCTCGTATTCTTCAATGATCTCGGCTGCGTCGGATATTTGATTCTTCTCCAGCACAGAAGTCAGTATTGAAAGAAATTCATTCTTATTCATGATCGTCATCCTCCAGTAATTTTTCTATGGCGTGGGCAAATTTTAAATAATCGGCCCGGTCTTGTTCGTAGATCTCCCTGCCCGGCAAAGTGAGCGAGTAATACTTTCGGGGCGGCCCGCCGCTCTCTTCCTGCAGATATGTGGTCAGCAGGCCGTCGCTCTTGAGCTTTCTCAGGATCGGGTAAACGGTTCCGTCCGCAATATCTATATGGCGGGAAAGATATTCGGATATCTCATATCCGTAGCAATCCTTTTTCTTCAGCAAGGAAAGGACACACAACTCCAGTACACCTTTTTTATACTGTGCGTTCATGCAGATCCTCCTTCCATCATCAGTACAATGTTCCGTCTACAACTATATAATATTCAGTAGTGTGATTTTGTCAAGACCTCATCATAAAAAAGCTGCAGAAAGTCATCCTGCTGACCAATCTCTTTATACACACGGCAGAGCATTCCTGCGGTGTTTTCTGCTGTCTTGGCGCCCTCTGCATAACTACGGTACCGCGGCTTATGTCGCGTCTCGGCTTTCGGCAGTATTATCTCCGTCTCAGTATCACGGAGTACTTCCCGAATTCTCAACTTTCAAACGGATTCTGCCGTTGAAGCTTCTATATCCCGGCCAATGCCGGCGTGAAGAAACTCAATATCCGGTCTGCATATGGGTCGGGAACGGAATAAAAGCCATCAAGGAGATCAAGCCCTTTTCTCTGACCGGGATCCCCTTCCCGAAGGTCATCGTGCCTTTTCTGATATAATCATAAGAAATCCTTGATTTATCTGTTAATATCTGTTAACATCTGTTAATATCGGTCGATTTTCCGATTGCGTATCAGTGCACTCCCCGCATATTGTCCAAAAAAGGCGGATAGTCCTTTACGACAGACCCTGGTTGTATTATCATCCATATGAAAACAAAAAAGATACCGAGCGGTATCTATCGGCCCTTCCGGCAGATTCCGTCTTTTTCTTTAATAATATTGCTGATTCTCCGAGCACCGGGCTATTTTAGTTTTGCGTTGACAATCTGCGTCTTTTTTCTTATAATAATACACATTGTAAAAAAATGCTAAATACACAGACTTGATCGATTTATACAGGGATATGTGGTTTTTATAATACAAAGAAGCGATTTCCCCGGGAAGAAAGAGGTATTTTGGTGGGAAAATTTATACTGAAGCGAATCGAACAGATGGTTTTGGTGCTTGTTGTGGTCTCTGTCCTGATTTTTGCAATGGTCCGTATCACCCCGTCCGACCCTGTGGCCTCAATGACCAAGGGCAGAAATGTCAGCGAAGAGACCAAGAACGAGCTGAGAATCCACTACCATTTGGATAAGAATCCGGTGGAGCAGTATCTTATCTGGATCACAGGCGCGGTACAGGGCGATTTTGGCGAGAGCTACAGGTATAAGCAGGGTGTCAGTGACCTCATCGGTCAGCGTATCGGCGTTACCCTGAAACTGGTGGTAATGAGCGGCATTCTGTCTCTGCTTATCGCTTTGCCGGCGGGCATTCTAAGTGCGATAAAGATGAATACCTGGCTGGACAAGCTTTTGTCCGTTCTGACGCTGATCTTTGTAGCCTCCCCTGTCTTTCTGACGGCGCTGGTATTGATGCTGGTCTTCGCCCTTCGCTTGGGCTGGTTCCCGTCCATCTTCCAGGGAAACGGTATCAAACAGATGATCCTCCCCGCCATCGCCCTCGCTATGAATATGGTGGCTCTTACAAGCCGTATTACCCGGGCCGGAATGATCGAGCAGCTCAACTCGGACTACATACGTACCGCAACTTCCAACGGTCTGCCCAGGCGCAGGGTGGTCCTCGTCTATGCCTTCAAGAACGCCCTGATCCCTGTGATCACCGTCACCTCCGTGCAGCTCGGCACGATGCTGGTGGGGGCTGTGCTGGTAGAGAGCATATTCGCAATGGGCGGCCTGGGCGATCTGCTTATCACCGGTATCAAAACGGCCGACTACCCGGTGGTGCAGAGTGTGACACTGCTGCTGGTATTTGTATTTCTGTGCATAAACCTGCTGGTGGATGTTTTTTATGCGGTAATCGACCCGCGCATTCGTATGCGGTAAAGGAGGAGACTTATGTTCAGCGCCATCTTTGGTCACGCTCCCCTATACCGATCAAGGAAACGGAAGACCGGGAGACTCTTCACACCCGCGGTTGCGGTTTCCTTCGCGGTGCTGTTGATTTTGATTTTCACCTGTTTCTTCGCCTCCGTGCTGGCCCCCTATAATCCCAACGCGCAGGATCTGTACAACCGTCTGGCCACCCCCTCTGCCCGGCATCTCTTCGGCACCGACCAGAACGGGCGGGATCTGTTCTCCCGCATCCTCTACGGCGGGCGGACCGCACTGACCAGCGCTCTCGGAGTAGTGGCCATCTCAATGATCATCGGCGTCCCTCTGGGACTCGTTTCCGGCTATAAGGGCGGCCGGGCAGATACTTTCATCATGCGGTGCTGTGATGTCCTGCTCTCTTTCCCCTCGCTTCTGCTGGCCTTTGTTCTGGTTGCGGGACTGGGGAGGAATACATTCAATGCCGTGCTGGCACTGGGGATCGTCTATGTGCCGATGCTCACCCGTCTGACCCGCTCCCTTACGCTGGTGGAGAAAAACAAGGTATATGTCTCCGCCTGTATCTCTCTGGGCTATTCCGAGCGCAGGATCATTTTCAGACACATACTGCCCAACTGTATATCCACGATATTAGTCCAGATCACGCTGGATATTGCCTATGCCATTCTGGACCTTGCCTCCCTGTCCTTTCTGGGACTGGGAACTCAGCCGCCTCAGGCGGACTGGGGGGCTATGCTGGACGAGGGGCGGGCTTTCCTGCTGATAAATCCTCTGCTCTCACTTATCCCGGGGTTTGTAATAGTGGTGACGGTGGTGGCTCTGAATATCTTCAGCGACGGCCTGCATCAGTATCTTGACCCCGCGCAGACCGCTCTGCCCGGCTTCAGAAAATATGAGCGCAAATACCTGAAAAAGAAAGAGGTGGAAACCGATGGATAACCTTCTCGAGATTTCCAACCTCACCGTAGAGCTCATGTCCACACAGGGTATTGTCTATGCTCTGTCCGGCGTAGATCTATCCGTCCGTCCCGGCGAGATCCACGGCATAGTCGGAGAATCGGGCTGCGGCAAGTCTATGACGGCAAAATCCGTAATGAGGCTCCACAACCCCCGGCGGACCCGCATGGGCGGAAGTATCCGCTTTGAAGGACAGGAGCTTCTCTCCCTGTCCGACCGGGCAATGGAAAAGCTGCGCGGTACCGAAATCTCCATGATCTTCCAGGACCCTATGACCTCACTGAATCCCCTGATGACCATCGGCGCGCAGATCGCCGATATGTACCGTTTTCATACGGGTGCCGGTAAGGGAGAGGCTATGGATAAGGCAAAGGAGATGCTCACTAAGGTGGGCATCGAACCCGCCGCCAGGCGTTGCCGCCAGTATCCGTTCGAACTGTCAGGCGGGATGCAGCAGAGAGTTATGATCGCCATGGCCATCGCCTGCACACCGAAGCTCCTGATTGCCGACGAGCCTACCACCGCTCTGGATGTTACCATTCAGGCGCAGATATTGGAACTTTTACAGAAGCTCTCCGACGATATGGGCATGAGTATTCTTCTCATCACACATAACTTCGGCGTGGTGGCAGAGACCTGCCGGCGGGTCTCCGTTATGTATGCAGGAAAAGTCGTGGAGACAGGCGAGACATCCGCCCTTCTGCGGGGAGCCCGTCATCCCTACAGCCGGTCTCTCATCAATTCCATCCCCGGAGGAGGGGAGCGGGGCACACGGCTGGAGACCATTCCCGGTTTTCCGCCGGCTATGTTCCGCCCCCCCGAGGCCTGTCTTTTTGCCCCGCGGTGCCCCTATGCCGATGATCGCTGCAGGGCAGCCTATCCCCCGTCCGCAGACTGCGGCAACGGCCATCTTGCGGCCTGCTTCTACCCCCT
>JAAYAR010000057.1 GCA_012719235.1 Clostridiales bacterium | reverse complement strand
CATTATACCACAAACTCGCATATCCGAATGCGGCGGCAAGTTTTTTAAGGTATACGACTCGCCGTATCTTAGCCGATATTATGCCGGATTCGAAAAGCCTCTGACGGCATTGACAACGCCGGAAGACAACAAACTGCCGCCGCGAACTGAAAAACAGTCCCCATAAACCTCAGCATTTAAATGACCGCCAGGATATTACGGCGATCATGACGAACGAGCCTGCTTTCATATTGAAATTTTCCGATGCACGTGTTATGTTTCCCTTATCTTTCCTGAGTTAAGAAAGTAAAGCGCTTAGTGTGGAAAGCAAGTATGCAAGCCGCCTGCTCAAAGCGCTTTTCGATCGCGATATGGTAGGAGCACTCCGGGTTTCTTTTACCGCTCACCGTTTCCTTAGCCGCATCAGAGCGCTGCGAAAACCAAAAACGGCAGCCCATATTGCCGTTCACCGTTTCTGCTGCGTCCAAGACAATCAGAAAGAGGGTCAACATGGATAATGGAGTAACATATATTCTTAACCGAGTCCTTGACGGCGCGCCCCCTTCGCATCCCGATACCCGGCATATCACCCCATGGTAAATAAGGAGGCGATATTATGGTCCCGGATATTAAGATCATCGACCTGACGCCGGATAATATAGCGGACTACGGAGTATGCGGATATATGGATGTCGGAAAGCATCCCGAGTTGAGAAGAAAGATCGAATGGTTTTCCAAATACTATCCGAAAGGGCTGCGAATAAAGGCGCTTCTATCCGCATCGGGCGGATACCAGGGTATGCTTGAATACATACCGGGCGAATACGCGCACCGCCCGGTGATCGCCAACGGATATATGTTCATACACTGCATTTTCGTCGGATTCAAAAAAGAGTTCAAAGGAAAAGGCTATGCTTCATTGCTTATCGAAGCGTGCATTAACGACGCAAAAACGGCGGATATGAAGGGCGTTGCTGTCGTTACCCGGAACGGCTCATTCATGGCTAAGAAAGATATATTTCTGAAAAATGGCTTCTGTCAGGTAGACAGGGCTAAACCTGATTTTGAATTGCTGGTGTTGAAGTTCGATCCGGAATCTGAAGACCCGCGATTCGGGGAAATGTCATTGAATGATTATTCCGAGGGTCTTACGGTGCTGCGTTCTCCTCAATGTCCGTATTCGGTAAAAAATGTTGACGCGATCATTCAAACAGCGAAAAAAATGAATCTGGACACACGTTTGATCGAACATGACGATGCCGAATCTGCTCAGCGGTCGCCGTGCGCATTCGGAACTTTCTGCATCATAAACAACGGAGTCGTATTGAGCCATCATCCAATCAGCAATACGCGGTTTGAGAATATTATGAGATCTAAGAAATAATTTTCAACGGAATACCTGCGACCCGGATCTGTCGACCGGACTAAGAGAGTTTTAAATGATAATAAGATCCGCGAGGTTTCGATACTGACGACCGCGGCAGATTTGCCGCCCAGCAGCGCCAAAGCCGAACGACAACCGGAGGGATTTACCTCCCACTGCCGATCGGAGATTCGCCTGGCTTTCGTTGGACAAAACGTCGTCATTGCTAT
This sequence comes from Clostridiales bacterium, assembly GCA_012719235.1. GTDB lineage: Bacteria > Bacillota > Clostridia > Oscillospirales > Oscillospiraceae > JAAYAR01. The sequence goes on along the minus strand of JAAYAR010000057.1, from coordinate 4,082 downwards.
ATACTGGACCTCAGAATCCAATATTATCTATTAAAGGAGGAGATAACCATGGCGGATATGCCGATCATTAAGAACATAAAAAGAGGTGAAAACGTATTTGAGCTGAAACCCTGGAGGTCAATTCACAGTACCATCACAAAGCCAATGGTTACGGGCTGCGGCCCGACAGAAATTAAAGAGTCTGCCCTCTCCATGGGTTTTGCCCACATCACCGCACCTGATGTCCTGGGAAGCCCCACACACGTTCACCCGTTCGATCAATGGATATACCTGATCGGCGCCGAGGTCTTCTCCGAATTTGATGCCGATATTGAGTTCACACTGGGTGATGAGATACTGAAAATCGACTATCCCTGCTACATTTTTATCCCCAAGGGCACAAAGCACTGTCCTTTGACTATAAAGCGTGTCGGAAAACCGTTTATTTTTATCGACGCCAGTATTACTCAGGAAGCCTCCGTCCGACCGGATACGGTGGCCAGTACGAAGCGCCCCACGTATCAGGCTCTCAACAACAAGGACTGACATCTCTGAAATCGTTCAACGAATTCCCGAGATATTGAGTAAAATGATATAAATACTCTTGCGATTATGGCGATATTTACAAGAAATATCGCCATAATCTTTGTCTATATTGACATTTTATATATTGAATATAGAATTCCATTGTAAGGAAATCCGCATCACTGTTGATTTTAAGGAGGTCGAGCAATGGCAACATGGCATGAGTATCTTATTGACGAGGGCCATCCCCCGGCGTGGCCATATCCGGTCCTTTACGGTCAGGAGCGTGAGATAGATACCGACGTTCTGATAATCGGGGGAGGCATCGCCGGATGTTGGGCCGCTATCAGCGCCGCGAGGCAGGGCGTCAGGGTTGCGCTGCTTGAAAAGAGCGAGGTCTCGCGCAGCGGCTCAGGCGGACCGGGCTGCGATCACTGGTGTAACGCTCCGGCAAACCCCCTCTCGCGCGTTGATCCCGACGAGTGGGCTGTACATATGGCCGACCGTCCGTACAGCAACGGTATAGGGATCCAGATCCAGTGCAGAGAGGATTTTGACACGCTCCTCGAAATGGAGCAGATGGGCGGAAAGATCCGCGACACCGAAGACGAGTATGGCGGCGCGGAGGGCCGCGACGATAAGACGAAATTCATGATCTCACCCCGCTATGGGACCATGCACAGCTATCTGCCTGATCCCCACATGGGAGAGCCGGGCTTTAATCCGCCGGAGAAGCGCAGCAACGTCGTTATCCGCGTCTGGGGCAGCACGTTTAAGCCCGCTCTCAAGAAAGAGTGCCTGAGGCTCGGCGTGCAGGTATTCGACCGCGTCATGGGAACAAGCCTGCTTAACGAGAACGGTGTGCAGGGCGCGCGCATAGTCGGCGCCACAGGAATGAACTGCAGGACAGGCGAATTTCTGATCTTCCGCGCGAAATCCGTTATTCTCGCGGCCTCAGGCGGAGGTTCCATGTGGCTAATGAGCATGGAACACGGCGGCTACTCCAACATGCATTCGCGCGCCATCAGCGGCGACGGTACCGTCATGGCATGGAGAGCCGGCGCCACGCTTACAATGATGGAAATGAGCGGGGGTATACGCATCGCCACCGGCCTGAAACATAAATGGTACACAGGCGCGGGAGATGCGAGCTACGAAAACGTCCCGCTCGTGGATGCGAACGGGCGAAAGCTCCCCTATCCGACACAGGGTTGGGTGGATGCCGGCGCGATGCATCCGACTCCGGAGACCGAGCAAAAGATCCTGGAAGCGGTAAGGCGCGGAGAATACGAGCTGCCGTTCTACGGAGACTTCCCCGCAATGCCTGATGTCGAGCGGCGCGCAACATGGAATCTGATGCTCAATGAGGAATCCACTACCAGAGTACTCGTCAAGACGATGAAAGACGGCGGCTTTGACCTCGGCCGCGACCAGCTGCTGTCCTACAAATTGATAGAAGGGACCAGTCCTCCTCAGTGGCGCGACCCGGGTAACGGGGGCGGCCTGCTGATTGACTGGGATCTGAAAACAACCGTTGACGGGCTCTACGCTGCGGGAACGCAGATGTTCTCGCCTGAAGATCACAGCTACTGCGCCGCTACGGGGCGCTACGCGGGGCGCAAGGCGGCCGCATATGCCAGGGAAGTCGGCGAAGGCAAGATATGCCGCGACCAGATCGAACAGGAAAAGAGCCGGATCTTTGCGCCCGCAAAACGAACCGGCGGCATAGAGTGGAAAGAACTGCACAACGGGCTCGCCCGCGCCATGCAGTACTTTGCCAGCGAATACAAAACCGAACGGCTGCTGAAAATGGGCCTCGAGGAGATCGAAAGGATCGAATGCGAAGCGGTTCCCAAGCTGTTTGCTCTTGACCCGCACAAACTGATGAGGTCGATCGAGGATCTGAGCATGATCGAGTACGCGAAGATATTCATCAACGCGTCGCTTGCGCGAAAAGCCAGCAGTAAGCCGCTCGGGCACAGGCGGATAGACTATCCGGAGATGGATCCCCCCGAATGGGACAAGTATCTTACGCTCAGGCTTGAAAATGACCGTATACAGCTGGGCGATCTCCCGCAGCGTTTCTGGGGTGACATGAAACAGCAGTATGAGGCAAATAACAGGGACTACACAGGCGTTTACACGCCGAACAAATGAGATCGCGAAAGGAGGAGAAACAGTGTCTGAGCATAAAATATATGCGCTCCCCAACATTCAAACACCCGGTATGCCTGTTATATTCGATCCTGACGTCTGCATCGGGTGTAATAAATGTGTGGAAATATGTCCGATCGACGTTTTTATCCCGAATCCGCAGAAAGGAGCTCCGCCCATCATCCTGCACGCGGAGGAATGCTGGTACTGCGGCTGCTGCGTATGCGACTGCCCCACTCCCGGAGCGATCAAGTTCAACTGGCCTCTGCCGTTAAAGCCCCGCTGGAGGAACAAGGAGACAGGAGAAGCAAAACAACTTTGATCTTTTGCACCCCCGCGGCTTACCCGGACACGCATAACCATACTATGAATCTGAGCCCCCTGAACTCAGGGGGCTCAGATAAGTCTGTCAGAAAAGCTGAATATTTCGACCATAGTCTTTTCGCAGTGCGGTAAGGCCCTTCCCCGGGCTTCTATACGACAGGTGCCATTAAAAACGGGACGATGTATCCGATCGCATCAGCCACAACGTACCCGGAATCGGGAAGCAAATGCAATACTGTCGACGGCAACACCCCGGAGGGCCTCTGTGCCGATCTCTTCGCGTCGACTATCAAGTCAACTTCTCCGTCTATGAACAGAACGGGCATGTCGAGCCTTCGCAATTCCCGGTCGGAAAAAACGGGCAGCGTCCTTATCGGGTCGTAGCTTTCCATGATCAGCCTGATAACATCCATTACTTCCTTCGGGATGTTCTGCCCTCCGATGGCGTCAAAGTCTTGCGGTTCGGTATCGCTCTCCCCCTGTGGCTGCCCGTCACTTTCGTTATACTGCGGGCGGAGCAGTCTCCAGGCCGGCCGTTATCATAAACGTCCGCCCAAATGAAATCCCTGCGTATCGCTGCTCAAACGGGAACCGGCTGAGAATGCCGTTATAGCAGGCCAGGAACTTCTCCCGCCCTTCTTCTGTTTTGAACACACTGTTTCTCATATCAATCTCGCTCCTTATTTTCCGTAAGCGCTGCGACCGTGTCCATCATCACAGCCATAAAGCGGATCTGCCCCCAGAGCGTAACACGCAGCATATTTTCGCTTTCAATGTAATGCGTCTGCATGTACGAACGTCCGAACCCTGCCGGTTTTGCGTTCAGGGCGGCTGTCAGCGTGTTCATGACGCGGATGGCATCTTCTTTTCCGCTCACGGCCACGTCGATAACCGACGAGGCTGTTATACTGCGTTCAGCCCGGTTTTCGTCACCGGGGTTTTTTACAGGATCATTATCGATAAAAGCATCAGATCGCTGCCGCCGACTCTCCAGCTCTTTCCGATCTTTGCGGCACGCAGTCTGCCCTCCCGTATATATCTTTGAACGGTCTTCGGGTGGATCGCCAGCATCTTTGAGATCTGTTCTACGGTATAGTATT
>JAAYAR010000056.1 GCA_012719235.1 Clostridiales bacterium | reverse complement strand
TATGACGCATGGTGCCGTGCGGCGGGAAGCCTGCCCTCTTTTCTGCAGAGATCCCGAGGATCGGCACACCGGATCCTTCGAGCAGCCGGAAAAACCGGCCTTACCGTTTCCTTGTATAATTATACTGCCCCATGAGGGGCAGATCTCTCCTGCAGCCGGCCAGCTCTCGAAAAAGAAGACGTCACCTGGCGTGCCGTCGTCATATTCTGCTCCGGGATATGATCTTATAAGCTCATATCGCCCGTTTGTGTATTCATTTATAACTCTGTCCCGGAAGAGTACAGACACTGTGTTGGCGGGGTGGCGTTTCAGCTGCCATCTGCCTTTGTGCATATCGAGAATCTTAAGAAAAGCTTGTCTTCCCACACCTGATCGTCTGTATTTATATAAAACGAAAAACTCGGCCATCTGGAAATCGGACTCTCTGTCGGCGACCTCAGGCAGATAGATGACCATGGCAAACCCGGCTGATTTATCATCGACCAGAATAAAGCAAGCCCATCTTTTGTCTTCGGTCCAGTAATTATCAAGATATTTATAGCCATAGAGGCCCGGTTTATTGACGTCACGTTTATCCCATCGGGAAAACTCATAGTTGTATTTCTCCAGCGGGTTTCTCAGGATCTCCTTTTCGTCAACAGTGACTTGCTTTAACTCAACTCTCATCTCTGTTATCACCGAAATTCGCCTGCGATGTCCCGACAGACGATAGTAAGAGGCAGAGCTTCTCCAGCCTCACGGTCAATTATACTGAAAATGTCGAATATCCGCTACGATTATACCAGAATTTAGTCAGACAAAACAAGTGATTGTTTAACAATGATCTGACTTATGTGATAGTCATTGTATTTTATATCATATCGGCATATATACGCCCGGGGTGAGCTTTTTTATCCGCAATACGAGTATTTCGTTTCAGGTTCTTTTTTTTGAACATATGGAATGCAGCGCGGAGAGCAGCAACACAACGGAGAAACCAAGTGCCGAGGACCAAAGCCACAAGTATAGATTCGGAAAAACAGAAGCAACAAACAAATACTTTTGAAAAACGCATCGAATCAAGACCCCGAGCAGGATGACTGCGATCCCGGCTCGAAGAACTCCGAGTGCCGCTCGTTTTTTTCGATAAAAGCCGAAGATCAGCCTGAATATCATTATCAGACTTGCAGCGATCAATATACCGACGATCGCACAAAACCCGCAATATCCCCAGATGATCCGACCCATGCCGACGCGCGGGAAGTCACGCCACCGAGCCCAATCGCTGAGCAGGCGGGCAATGAGCGGCCAGCTTCTTTGGCTGTTTGTGAGAATCACGATGGCGTCGCCTGTTTCCGGCACCGACTGATAATGCGTCATAATGCCGCTGCCCTGTCCGCCGTGGGAAACGCTTCTCATGCCGTTGGGAAGCGTTTCGATATAATGGCCCAACCCGTATGCCTCAAAAACTAAACCATAGATCCCGATTTTCCGAATCTCTGGTTTATACATCTGCTCAACACTGTCGGTGCTGAGTACCGGGTTTTCTCCCATACCCGCCGCCGCAAAGAGAGCAATATCATATGCTGTGGCAAACAGGCCGCCGGAGGCCATTGAGGGATAGAGATAGACCGGAACCGCGTCCCCGCTGAGGTTATATCCTGTGGGCGGGTAAGGTGCGGCCGAAGTGTTTATTTCAAATGTGGCGCTCTCCATGCCCAATGGGAGAAATATCTCGGAGCGCAAATACTCTGAAAAGCTTTGTCCGGTGACGTCTTCTATCAGGATTTCCAGCAGATTGTAACCTACGTTTGAGTAAGCAAATCCCGCCCCTGCCTCGCGAATCGGCAGCGCCTCCCAGGTCACCACATCTCGGCCGGAGGGCATTGCTTCCCCCGGGGCGTAAATTCGGCTGAAATCGCCCAGCGGCATGCCCGCAGTATGACTCAGAAGCTGACGCACAGTGATTTTGTCTGTCGGATATCCCGAATGCGGAAATTGCCAGCTGTTTAAATATCTGGATACCGGGGCATCCAAGTCAATCAATCCATTTTCTGCAAGGCTCATTACTCCCCAGGCCGTAACGGATTTTGTGATCGACTGCACGCTCATAGGCGTAATGACCGTCAACTCTCTGCCGCTCTCGATATCCGAATAACCAAACGCCTCAGTCCAGACAATTTCACGGTTTTTCACAAGCGCGATGCAGCAACCCGGTATCCGATACCGTTTCATTAAGGTGGGGATGCGCTTATCCATATGCGCAATAAAAGCGTCAAGCGGCATGTCGGCGCGCATAGTTCGCGAAATATACAGGTTGCCGGTGAACAGGGCAACAAGTAAACTCATAAAAATCGATAGAAAAACAAACCATACCAACACTCTATATAGATAAAATTCTGATTTGTGCATATCGGTGCCTCTTTTGTCTGCCGTATCCGGTCCCATAAATGCTTTGAAGCCGGAAAATCACTCATGCCTTTCAATTACCAAAATCACCTGGGATCTTTCTATAACCGTCAGGAGGAATAAAGAACTCTTGGTTATATAAACAGACAGGCTATCTGCCTTGAGTTGTTTTAACTGCCAATATCGCTCCAAGCACCGTGCCGGCGCCGGCTCCGATGCACAGCCACATCGCTACATTCTGCAGCAATGCCCCCAGCAGGATACCCAGAGCTGCGCACAATCCGATGGCTGTGCCCATATTCATGAACATCGACTTCTTTTTCATGCTGTTCAGACTCCCCGTACTGTAATCTGTCAAAACGAATGATGCCCTTTTATGATCTCTCTGACCTCACAGCACACCTGTTCTTTTTGTTTTGCGTTTTTCGGTTCTCAGAGGCATATAAACACGGACGGGCATATTCTCGTGACAGATGCCGCAGAAACTGTTCCGTTTTTTACAGGTAAAAATTAACTGCTTCATGTTTGGCACCCCCTTTGACACGACTCCCGGCTTTCCGCAATCATAATAGAGGAACGAGTGGTAATATGATAAGTTACCGGGGTCATATATGGGGTAATAAAAAACGGGAGCCGCAGCTCCCGTTACATAAACCCACACCTAAAATCCTAATTCCTTAAAATATAGTATTGCGTTGGCCCGGTCGGTGATTCCCGCTTTGCCATAGATCTGGCTGATATAATTCTTGACTGTGCCGACAGACAGAAAAAGCGTCTGTGCAATCTCCTGATTGCTTTTCCCCAGAATAAGCAGCCGGATGATATCCTGTTCCCTCTGGGTGAAGTCCGAGAGCGATATATCGGCCCGCCTTTGCATGCCGATATGTCTTGTTATTTTTGCCGCGATATTTCCCGGAAGAATGACGCTTCCCCTCGCAGCGTCGCGGACGGCTTCGGACAGTTTCGCACCGCTTATGTCTTTGAGCAGATATCCCGAAGCACCGTGAGTGATGGCTCCGATAATGGATTCGTCGTCATCATACGTTGTCAATATCAAGACCGCGGTTTCGGGAAAATCCTGCTTTATCATGCGCGTGGCCTCCACGCCCCCCATCTGCGGCATTCGAATATCCATAAGAACGACTTGCGGGTGATGGATGCCCGTCTGTTCATAAGCCTCCATGCCGTTTCTTGCCTCGGCAACCACCATAATATCCGGGTTTCCTTCGAGCAGCGCGCGCAGTCCCTCCCGTATTATGGTTTGATCATCCGCCAGAAGGACTTTGATCTGATTCACTGTGTATCCTCCCTTCTTTGTGCAGCGGGGATAATAAGGCTGACGGTGAATCCCTCTCCCGGAGCGCTTTCTGTTTTCAGCGTACCTCCTACACTATGTATGCGCTCCCTCATAATGGACAGTCCGGAACCGGAGCCTGTCGCATCAGCTCCGAAGCCATTATCGGTAAAGGCAAAACGCAGCTGGCCGTTTTGCTCGCCGATCAGGATATCAGCCTCAGTTGCGCGCCCGTGCTTGATCGCATTAGTGGCGCACTCCTTGACCACGGAGAGCAGGATACCGGCCTGAAGCGGCGGCAGGGTGATTTCAGATTCCATGATGATATGAATGTCAAGTCCGGTATCGGAACGGATCTCCCGCAGCAGCTGCTTTAGGGCCGATGCGAAATCTGTTTCGTTTCCCGCACGGACCACCTTGACGGAAGCACGCAGCTCCGAAAGGCCGCGCCGTACCTGTTCGATACCTTTATTCAGTTTTTGCTCTGCCAGCGGATCCGATACAAGACTCTGAGCAGATTCCAATGCCAATACAGCTGCTGTCAAGGTGTGGCCGACCGTATCGTGCATTTCGGCAGCGATGCGGTTTCGTTCTTCGACTATGGCCATACCCTTCAGTTTTTTGGATTGTTCATTGACAGTTCGGAGAGCGGACTCCAATCTGACACTTGTGATCATCTGCTTTTTTAGTGTATAGAACGCAAGCAGGGCAAGAAGAACTACAATTGTGTTGACAAAAAAATACCGGACAAGATCGCCCGTTTCACCGCTTCGGGACAGAAATATCGTCCTTGCAGTATTGCCCAACAGATAAGCGCCCATGGCACCGATCCCGTATACCTTCGATCGGGACAGCGGTGCATGGTTGATTGCGCTGAAGCCCGCAATAATGGAGAGGAATAAGTTGTCCCCGGAAGCATCCAGATATTGAATGGGTATGCATAGGGTCAGCTGCAGTATCGGCAAAAGAGGTTCGGCCTTTAGCCGTTTTTTCCCGGGAAGCAGATTATACAGGAGCAAAATGAGTAAAGAGATTGTCAGCAGCCACAGCAAAGGCGTGTAAACCGGGGTTCCGGAATTCTCCGCAAGCATATGCAGCCCCATCACTTGATAGGCAATAAGAAGAAGCAGGAAAATACCCTTGTTTGTAAGGTGGTTAGCCCTTTCCGCATCATCCTCGGCGGTCTCTCCGGGCAGTACTTTTTCGGCACGGAGCAGGTGATAGGCTATGGCTGCTATGCCGAGAACAGCAACGGATAAGATATACATAGCGCGATGCAGCGGTTTCATGTTATCGTCTTTCAAACACGCCGCAATAAACAGGATCTGCATCAGCAGCTGAAGCAGCAACCCCGGAAGCAAAAACGGAATGAACTCTCTTATTTCCATATCCCGGCAACGCCTTTCCAACGCATTGCGGTATTTGATCCCGCAAATCACTACAGCAACAACCATTCCGTCGGCGAGGGACTCTGCCGGCAATAAATACCCGGTCTTTGTGCACTGATCTGTAATCGATTCTCAACTCCGGAATATCTTACTCGCAGCGTCAGGCAATTCTCGAAAATCGTTCGCACGGCCTGAAAGTCTAAGCCTGTTAGGTCACACCGGCTGCAGCCGATCTCTGTTTTCGGATCGCCGATTATGCAGGCACCGGTGCCCCTGGCCAAATACAAAAGCCCCTTAGGAGCGGTGTGCGCCATATTAGTTTTTTATGCAACAGGATGTATATGGAAAGAATATCATACTGATTATGCAAATTCAACGAATGACACCGAAATCGCATAGTAAAGCCTGCAACAATTGAATACTGCACGTTTGAAGTGAAACGGCGCCCACGGCAGCGCGGTTGATATTGTTGAATAAAGCCCGAATGACAGGAAAAGTTCGATAAAAGATCGTTTCCGTTTCAAAACCGGGCATTCATGGGGCAATATCAAATGTCTGTAACTATGTCCGAGATGCTCAGTTCGTCAGCCGAAACATTGCAGGGAAGGCAGAGCACCCTCACGCCCGCATCCGCTGCCGCTGCCAACGCGGTGCCGAACTCCGGGTGTGTTTTCACATTGGGCAGCACCTTTCGTACACCTGGTATTGCGATGACGAACGCGATATAACACTCATATCCGTCTCTTGCCGCGCCCGCGAGTTCGTATAAATGCTTTACTCCCCGCTCGGTCGGGGCATCGGGAAAGTATCCTATGCCGTCTGTTTCAAGAGTGCAGCCTTTGACCTCGATTAAAATCTTTCGTGAAGCGCACTCCAGATAGAAATCTACGCGGAATCTCCCGTAAGTGTATTCCGGCTTCAGTAATGTGATGTTTTTAAAAAGTGCCGGTGAATCGTTCAGCCATTCTTTTACTACCTTATTTGGCGCCTGGCTGTCAATATTGACCCAGCCGAGACCGTTCTTGTAAGCGGCCACAAGATCATACTGCGTTTTCCTGCGTGGATTACCTGTTTTCACAAGTATTACTTCGCTGCCGGGCAGCAGCAGTTCTTTGCAGCGCCCGGTGTTTTTAACATGTACTGTTTCAACCCTGCCGTCAAGCCCGACATACGCAACAAAGCGATTGGGGCGAGCTATGAATCTGGCATGTGATATGTTTTTATATTTCATCTTTGTTTACCGAATATATGTAACAAATCGCGCCTCGGCCTTTATCCAGTTCGGATTCGGGACAGTCGTCAAGCCGCGGACTCCCTGACTCGGGCACCGGAGGGATATTACCCTCAGCTTCTTAAGATTTTTTCCATAGGCTTGCCTTTTGCCAGCTCATCGACAAGTTTGTCAAGCCAACGGATCTTCTGCATTAGCGGGTCCTCAATATTTTCCACTCGAACGCCGCACACAACCCCCGTGATCTTCCGGGCATTTTGATTGATTTGCGGAGCTTCGGCAAAGAACGTCTCGATATCGACCTCTTTTTCGATCTGCACATGCAGATCACGCTCGTCGTAGCCTGTCAACCAGCATATAACCGCATCCACTTCCTCTTTTGCACGCCCTTTTTTCCCGGCTTTTTGTACGTACATGGGATAGACTTTTGAAAAAGCAGTTTTGAAGATCCTCGTATTCACGGCCATTTTCATCCCTCACTCTGTTATTCAGCAATAAACGCCGCGCTTGATGCGGGCGGAGTCTACCGTACTGCTCTGATAACGCATGTCGCGCTCCAGTTCTTCAGTATTTCAACCGAAGAGAAACCTGCCGATAAGAGGCATTCAGACTCGTGTTCGACCGTCAGCGGAGTGTCGTAATGATAATATTCGTCGGTTTCGATACTTTGTTCTGCCTTCAGGCGGTGCAGTTCTTTCCTGTAAAATGCTTCTTCTTCGTCGGAAGGAGCGAAATAATCCGTAAGAACAAAAAAACCGCCCGGTTTGAGGGATCTTCGCAGTTTTTCATAGAGCGGTCTTTTTTCGTCGGCTGTGAAGTGGTGCAGCGATTCCACCGATACAGCCGCGTCGAATTGCTCAACACCGAAAGGAACATCGAAATATGAACCGAGAATGAGTACCAGTTCTTTGTCAAAGAACTTTTCCCGAAGCCTGTTGAGCATTCCGGGCGCCAGATCGATCCCGGTGACTTTTGCGGACGGATTCAGGCGAAAGTATTCGTCCAGTTCCAATCCGGTCCCGCATCCGAGGTCCAGGATACTGCAGCCGGGATGCGCGGGGAGGCATAGGGCGGTGTATTCATAGAATTCGTGCGCCGATTCTATGCAATTCAACTGATGCTCTTCATATTCGTCCAGTCGTTTGTCAAAGAATTCGCCCATTTTTTCCAGCATAATATCACACCTGTTGATCCGTTTTGTATCCATCGGGATCGATTATATCAATAATCTCAATTCAATGCCGGACCTGCAAAGAACATTGTATCATACGAAATAATTCAAAAGCAGAAGCATCGCGAGGAAAATCAGATTGAGCAAGGTAAATACTCCAAGATAAGCTCCGATTCGCTTATCCGCCGCTTTGCCGTAATACTTGAATGAGATCAGGCTTGCCATGGAGGCGATGATTGTTCCCAGGCCTCCCAGATTGGTGCCGATGATCAGCTGTGGTATATTGTCGGTAAATCCCGAAAGGAGTATTGCCGCGGGAACGTTGCTGATGACCTGACTTGCAAGCACGGATGTGAGGATCTCGTTGTCGCGGATGACGCCGCGCAGCCATTCGTTGATCTCCGGAATACGCTTCATATTGCCGATAAACACAAACAAAAACATAAAGGTCAGCAAGAGGGCATAGTCGGGATCCCGCAGCACCCGCTTGTCCATCAGAATGACTGCCGTCAGGATCACCGCCCCGACCACATATACCGGGATCGCTCCGGCCACGCTTATCAGGGCAAGCAAAAACATCAGAATATATGCGGCCGTTTTCCGTTTGTCGGGCGCTGTCAGAGCGCGGTTCGGATAAACTTTCACGGTAACGGCTTTCCTGCCTTTCAACATCACGCAGGCAGCTGTCAGCCCGACAAACGAGAGCAGCGTGTACGGCAGCATCAATGAAATAAAACCGTTCATACCCATGCCGCTCCTGGAGAACAGATACAGATTCTGCGGGTTACCGATCGGTGTAAACATACTGCCCAGATTAGCCCCAATGGTCTGCAGGACAATGACCCGGATCAGATAATTCTCAAGACATGCAATTGACAGCACGTCTATAGCAAACGGCACAAAGACTATGAGCGCAACGTCATTTGTGATGAACATACTGAATCCGAAACACAGCATCACAAGCACTAGCGCTAAACTTCGCACGCTGCTCGTCCGTTCCAGCATCCATCTTCCTATCCCGGAAAATATGCCGAGGCTTCGAAGGCCGGCCATAACGATCATCAAACTGAGCAGGATCGTCAATGTGTGAAAGTCAATATAGCTTAAATATCCGTTGTCAGGCGGTACGAACGCAGCGGATGCAAGCGCCAGCAGTAAAGATATAAACAGGACCGTTTCTTTTTTTATGTAATTCAGAATGGTTTTTATGGTGTCATTACTCCTGATCGGCGGCACAAAAAAGGTAAATGGGTTTTTTATTGACGGTCACTCCTCCGCGTGTGAGAATTCGAGTAAATCGCTGCCTGAAGAAGTAATGACGGGATACCTTTGCATGCGATAATTATCGCGCCGCATTCGGTATTTCATTTATTTTTGGTTATATCTGGTCAGAAATTGTCTGGTTCTTTCTTCTTTCGGGTTTCCGAACACTTCCTGAGGCGAGCCCCGCTCGACAATAACGCCCTCATCCATAAATATGACCCTGTCCGCCACATCACGCGCAAAGTCCATTTCATGGGTAACGATGATCATTGTCGTATTGCGCTCCGCCAGCTCCCTGATGACCTTCAGCACTTCCCCTGTCAGTTCGGGGTCTAATGCGGATGTAGGTTCGTCAAAGCAAAGAATGTCCGGCTCAAGCGCAAGGGCGCGGGCGATCGCCACCCGCTGCTGTTGTCCGCCGGATATCATGTGGGGATAATAATCCAGCTTATCCGACAGGCCGACCTGGGAAAGAAGGGCTCTTGCTCTATCCTGAATCTCCACTTGAATCGCTTTTTTCCGCTGCTTATAATCCGGGCGCTTATTCGCCAACAGTTCCAAAGCCAAAGTAACGTTTTTCAGGACAGTGTATTGGGGGAACAGGTTAAAATTCTGAAAAACCAGTCCGAAATGCAGGCGCTTTTCCCGCACTTCGTTTTCCCGCTGTGTAGAGGGATCCGCTGCGTCAAAAATCACTTCACTATTAACGATAATGCGCCCTTTGTCAGGTCGCTCCAGAAAGTTGAGGCAGCGCAGCAATGTAGTCTTTCCGCTTCCGGAGGAACCGATTATCGCGATGGTTTCTCCTTTCTCCAAAGAAAAACTGATATTCTGCAATACCTGCAGAAGCCCGAAACGTTTCTCAATATCTTTAACCTCTAAGATCGGCACTTTGCTGCCCCCTTTCTATACACGGAAATAACCCAGTTTCTTCTCGACCCAGCCAAGCAGCAGGGTCAGAACCCCGACAAATACCAAAAAATAGATGCCGGTGGCAAACAGTGGCCAGATAAGTCCTTTGTTGGTGTATTCACCGGCCATCATAATGATCTCTTTATTTGAGATGATGCGGGCAAGAGCCGTATCTTTCACCAATGTGATAACTTCGTTGCCGACGGGGGGAATAATGCGCTTTATTACCTGCAGCAATATTATTCTGAAAAAGATCTGCATTTTAGTCATGCCCAGGACCTGCCCCGCTTCATATTGGCCTTGCGGTATGCTCTCGATCCCGCCTCTGAATATTTCCGAAAAATAACAGGCATAGTTGATGATAAAGGCCACGGTGGCAGCAACGAATCGCCCGGAAATGCCGCTGGGCCATGAAAAGGCCATGCTCAGCAAGCCCGGACCGTAATATATTATTATCAGCTGCAGCATCAAGGGCGTTCCCCGGATCACCCACACAAATGTCCGTACCAGCCATCGTATCGGTTGAAATCGGCTCATGGAACCGAATGCGATCACCAGGCCCAGAGGGAGTGAGAACGCAAGGGTCAATGCAAACAGCCTGCAATTGAGCAAAAAACTCTCGGTCAGGCGACTAATAATCACAGAATCATCGTTCATATCAGTAATACCTCAAAATACAGGCGACGGGACAGAGGTTTTCCTCTGCCCCCGACATCCCTGTAAATGTGCGAAAGAATTATTCGGCAAGTTCAAGTCCGTACTTTTCGGCCAACCCGGTCATTGTGCCGTTTGAAACAAGTTCGGCAAAAATCTTGTTCACTTCCGCGCATATGTCGGATCCCTTGCGGAAGGCGACCCCATAGTCTTCTTCGGCCAGGTAATCTACAATTTCGATATCCTCATAGCTTGTGCCTTCACCGGTCATGGTCTTCGCCAGGGTCAGGTCCAGCACGGCCGCGTCGGCTGTTCCGGCTTTCAACTCCAGAAGGCAATCGGTTTGAAGTGTCTTTGCAACAAAATTCGCCTGTTTCAGATTATCATCCGCCAATATCGTATCCTCACCGGCAGAACCCTGTTCGGCAACTACTGTTTTGCCTATCAAGGACGCTGTGCCGTCATAAGCGGAGCCTTTTTTCATCAGAACTACCTGGGCATTCTTTACGTAAGGAACGGTGATTTCCATTGTTTGCTTGCGTTTTGAATCGATAGTCAGGCCGTTCCAGATGCAGTCAATGGATTTGGCGTTCAGCTCAACTTCCTTGGTCTCCCAGTCGATCTCGACAAATTCAGGTTCAACGCCGAGTTTCTCGCAGACGATCTTCGCGAGCTCGGTGTCAAAACCTGTAAAATTCCCGGCTTCATCGAAATAATTCATCGGCGCGTAATTGGTATAGCCTATAACCATCTTACCGTTTTTCTTAACGTAGTCCAGATCGGTTGCTTCTTTTTTCGCACTGCAGGCGGCTAACGAAAAAACCATGATCAAAGCCAAAAGCGACGCGAATAATCTGCTCAGTTCGTTTCTTTTCATTTTTTTTAATCCAATTATTTACGTTCGGGATTGAACCTCTTTCTTTACAATACAAGCAGGCAGACGGAGCACTCAGTGCCGCCGAGTGTTTCCCAAAGCTTTGTTTTGTTTTGTAGCGCAGCGTTCTATATGTGCAAATCCTTTTTAGAAAAAATCAGTATTGCAGTTGAGAATAGTACGATGGCTCCTGCGAAAAGGGCAAGCATTCCCCGGATTGCAAATGTTTCTCCCGAAATGATTCCGTCCGAATCAAACAGTGTGAAGAATGTTGCGTATTTTATTTTTTCCAGGTCTTTTCCCGCGTTCGCCATCATCTGCAGAATGAATCCCAGCGCCGGAATACCGGCGCCCACACCGACGGCATATTTGCTGTCGGTGAAAACACAGGAGCATAAGAAACAGATACCGCCTATAAAAAGCTGCAGGCACAGTGTGCCAACATTGAGCAGAATGAAACTTTTTATATCAAGCTCTCCGGGGAACGATATTTCACAATTGACGATCCCCAATAAGGTCGCATAGGTAATCAGGGCGAACAGCCCGGTGACCAACACTTTAATTTGGGTAAAAGCAACCGCTTCGCGCTTTACGGGGGCGGCTAACAGAAATGTCATAGATCCGCGGTCTATGTGACGTACGATTAGTTTGTTCGCACTGAGAATACAAAAAAGCATAGGAAATACAAGCATGATAAATCCGTAAAGATAAGCCTCCAAAAAGCTGACAAGCTCAGCGGACTCAGGATTCATACCCACTATGGCCATGAGTTCCGGCATGGCTTTGGCAAACTCATTCAGCGCACTTCCCAATGCCGGGTCAAACATGGAGATGATAACGGAGAAATACATCGTGATCACTGCGGCGAAAATTATAAGCATTTTCCAGCTTCCGCGGATGCCGCGTTTATATAAAGGCCAATTGATCATGATCTGCCGCTACCCCCGTAATACTGCAGAAATATCTCTTCAAGGTTTTGATTAGGGGCGGCGATATTTACCACGGGGTATCGGTTCATAACAGATATGAGATCTTTAATATTGTTCTGCACAATCACCGTCACCTGGTTATGTGAAACCTCGAAGACGCGCAGCCCTTCGCCGGCAAATGCAGCGGCTGCATCATCATTTTCCAGTGTTACGACATATTTTCTCGACAGTGCCGCCTTCAGCGTCTCCACATCATCCATCGCTTCAAGCCTGCCGTTTTTTATAATGGCTACGCGGTCACAGGTGCGCTCCACTTCTTCAAACATATGAGACGACATCAGGATCGTTTTACCTCTTGCTTTCTCTTCCAGCACCAGATCTATGAATCTGCTTTGCATCAGCGGATCAAGACCGCTTGTAGGTTCGTCAAGGATCAATACTTCCGGGTCGTGCATGAAAGCCGTCACAATGCCGACCTTTTGCTTCATACCTTTGCTCATTTTCCTGAGTTTGCTCCGCGGATCCAGTTCGAAACGATCCAGTAACTCTTTGGTGCGCCCGTTTGAGTCGGCCTTACGGTACTTCGCCATAAAGGACAAGAATTCTGTTCCGGTCATATCATCAAAAAACACCATTTCTCCGGGTATATAGCCAAGCGTTTTCTGGATATCGACACGGTTTTTCCAGCAATCTTTCCCATCAATGGTGCAGTATCCGCTTTCGGGCTTCAGAAACCCCATTAAGTGACGAATCGTCGTAGTTTTGCCTGCGCCATTTGGCCCGAGGAAGCCAAACACCTCGCCTTGATCGATCGCAAAGGATAAATCGAACACCCCGCGCCCACTGCCGTAATCTCTGGTCAGGCCTTGTATTTCACATACGCTCATATTAAGCTCCTGTCTTCTGGCTGTTGTTATTCAAATATATCGCCGACGTTATCCTCGCTGTCTGTGATTAATTCCGGCAGACTTCGTTTCTCTCAAAACGATCGACCTGACCGCTTCGAAAAAACCCTGTTTTATGGACTTGCTTTCGAGAATAAAAACCTTGTTTTTGCTCAATTGGCCTCATAGTGAGCATTTGCTATTCCCGAAAGAAATCTCACAGTGTCTACCGTTGCATTTTCGCTGTTGATAACGGCTGCGATTTCTTCTGCCCGTCTTGATACAGCCGGATCGTCCATTTCGGTAAACGCCTTGGCGAGCGCTGCCGCAGTGACGTCCTTTTCACGCATTGGCTTCAGGCTGTACCCAAGCCGGTACAGGCGCTCTGCCCAAAACGGCTGATCTACCGAAAACGGAAGGATCATTTGTGGTCTGCCGGCTCGAAGCGCCGCTGCCATCGTACCGATACCGCCGTGATGAATGACTCCCTTAACGCGCGGAAACAGTGCAGAATGGGGCGCGGCATTTACGGTACAGATCAGATCGTCACTGTCACACTTTATTCCGCTGTTTCCGGTCAAAAAGACAGCACGGTTTCCGGTTGATCCGAGTGCGGCCCGGAGCTTTTCGAGAAACCCGGCCGGCCGGGCAAGCGGCATGCTGCTGAAGGTAACGGCGACCGGCGGTTTTCCATCAGAAAGGAATCGTTCGATTTCTTCAGGGAGCAATTCACCTTCGCTGTCGGGAAAGAAGAACCCCGGTATAAAAACATGTCCGTCCCAGCTGTTCACTTCCGGGAAAAGAGCCTTGCTCAGAGGATATACCGTCGGAATTTCATTTCTGCCGTCTGTGTAAGTATAGACGCCTGCTTTGCGTTTCGGCTGCTGCAGCACCTTTTCCCGGAAATCGTTGATCAGATTTATCTGCGATCTTTCTGCCATTTCATTGACGCGATATGTAGCTTTGTTCAGTCGTTTGCCAAAGTTTTTTGTCGTGACGGCAGGATTGGCAAACTCGCTCACAGGATATGTAACAGGTACCGGCGGCATGCTGACGCATGGGATTCCAAGTTTTAAAGCAATGTCTACCGTGCCTAAAGCCTTTGGATGGTATACGATCACATCGACATTTTTCGCTGCTTCGAAGAATTCCTCCAGTGTCTTTCGGTACGCCGGATTGATAACCTCTTTGTAGTAGCGAAGTGCCAGTTTCAGGTTCCTGATCGGATGCTCAAGAATTGCCTTTCCCTCAGGTGAGGCAGCGATAGCCATCAGATCAGATGTTGTGGGGACAAAATCAATGCCGCCGGATTCAACAAGCCCGCGAGAACTCTCACCAAAACAGATCACTGCTCCGTGGCCTTCTTTGATTAGTTCCCTGCCCAGGGCAATATATGGCTGAACATCACCACGGGTACCCAAAGTAAAAAAACAGACTTTCATTTCGCTGCATCTCCTGAATTCCGGTTTTATATCCTGCGTTTCGTGTGCTAAAGTTCTGGTTTTATCAGTATGTCCCGATGCTCGAGCGGCACTTTTCGGCTGTTCCGTATTGTTTGCTCAAAATGCATAGATCCTTTGGCACGGCGACCACATGATACACAGCCGCGCGTATCACTGCGCCGCCATACCCGCAATCTGTATTCATGAGCTCCCGCATCCGGCCAAAATATCGCAAATATGATGTTATCTGATTTATATGGGTTTTATTAGTTTTTCGTATTTATTGCCGTCTTTCTTTACATCCGGATATTGCCTGCTGTTTACGCGATTCGTTCCATTCGGCGCGGCTGA
The DNA here is from genome assembly GCA_012719235.1 of Clostridiales bacterium. Taxonomy (GTDB): domain Bacteria; phylum Bacillota; class Clostridia; order Oscillospirales; family Oscillospiraceae; genus JAAYAR01. The sequence goes on along the minus strand of JAAYAR010000056.1, from coordinate 5,200 downwards.
TCGCATACACCATATTGATTTCACCGGAGTCGTCTTTGAACTCATCGACCGGACGGCACCCATAGGCTATAGCTGTTTTATATGATGGTACGTTCGTGTGTTTCATATAGGAATAAATGATGTTAAAAGGGGTATTTAGAAAAGCCCAGTCCCTTACCGCTCTTGCAGCCTCACCGGCATATCCTCTCCGCTGGCAGTCTTTACGAATGTGATATCCTATTTCCGGCTTTATCTGTCCGTTAATTATCTGCAGTGTAAGACCGCAATCTCCGATCGGCTCATCGGTATCTTTCAAAACCACAGCCCATAGACCGAAGCCGAAAACCTTGTATCTCTCAATATTCTTTCTTATCCATCCTCTGACCCTGTCCTCGTCAAACCTGTATGGATAGTGATTCATTATATCCGGGTCTGCAAAGACGGCATATAATGCATCAAAATCATTTTCCGTCATCTCACGCAGAATCAATCTGTCTGTTTCTATTACCATATCCGGACTCCTCAGCTATCATCCGACACTACCGCACAACCCGGGGACAATCCTGAAAATATCTGATCCCATGACTCAAAATATAAAAAACAATTATCCATTTTTCGGCGGATCGAAAAACCATCCGGCAGATGCGTGAGACGGTTCTGCGTGTCTATACCTTCATCAGACCGCGGAAGCCTCTGACGGCATAATAGGATCCCGCACCGTTATGGTATACAAAGACCGTTCCATAACGCCGTTCGCAGAAAAGAGCTCCGCCGAGTTCTCTTATCGGAGACGGAGTCTTCACCCAGCTTGATGTTTTTTGGTCGAACTTCCCCAGTGTCTGTAACTCCCGGTACTGTTCTTCCGACAATAGTTCGATCCCCATGAAAGCCGCCATGTCGATCGCGCTGTTCTCCGGCTTATGCTCTCTTCTTGATTCGAGCCCCTCGCGGTCATAGCAGATGCTTCTGCGGCCTTTTGGGCTTTCCGCCGAGCAATCACAAAAAACATATGCGCCCGATTCCCCGTCATAACCAATAACATCCGGTTCGCCGCCAGTCAGCTCCATTTCGTTGAGGGACCACAGCTTTTCGGGGTTCGACTCTAATCGGGCCTGTACATTATCCCACAAAATATCGGGATGACGGCCACGGTTTTTCTCAAAACGATCTTTCAGGATCCCGAGAAGAGTTTCACGATGACCGATCGGCAGGTCTTTTATCCCGTTTTCCATTTTCAAGCCCCGTTGTAGTTATAAGATGTGACAGATGACAATATATCAGTCGATATTCTTTACAATAAATAAAAGTCTTTCTTTTATTTAATACCACGATTTATAAATATACAAGCGAAAAAGCCTGAAAATCTGCGGATTCACAGGCTTTTTCGCTTGCCGGAACTATTATATTCGGCATGTTATGGGATCGGGCCCGGTTGCTCTGTCTCCGGAACAGCTTCGCGCCGTTTTCCGGTCCCTGGTCCCGATGATCGATTACTGTCAGAATCCCAGGAAAACCGTTCTGTCGATGATCTCCTGCTGCCCCATCGGATTCAGATCGGTAAAGAATGCGCTGTACGTAGCCACCCTGACAAGCAGATCTCTGTAGTTTTCCGGATGCTTCTGCGCATCAAGGAGCATCTCATTGCTGATGATGTTGAACTGGATGAGGTCGCCGCCGGTCTCCGCAAAGGTTCGCAGGAAATTCACGAAGTTCATCATCTTCGCGTGACTGTTTGTGCTGCTCGGGTCGAACTTCATGTTCAGCACGTTGCCCCCGGGGCTCTTGATCAGGTTGAGCTTGGTAACGGAACGGGCGGATGATGTCGCTCCGCTGGTGTTGCGTCCCTGGTAGGGAGAGATGCCGCCTTCGCCCAGAGCCTCTCCGGCCTTTCTGCCGTCCGGCAGCGCACCTGTTTTCATACCGAAGATGATATTATACTGCACGGTTCCCGCTGCCATTGTATATCTGCGCCCCGCATGGCCTCTGTGTTTTGCAAGCTCGTCAGACAGATTGACAATCACATCGTTGACGATGTTGTCAACATAGTCGATGTCATTGCCGTATTTCGGAGCTGACTTTAAAACCTGCAGGACTTCTTCTTCGCCCTCAAAGTTTTTGTCCAGAGCGTTGATCAACTGCTCCATAGAGATTCTTTTGTCGTCAAAGACAGCCTTTTTTACCGCAGCAAGTGAGTCGCCGACATTCGCCACGCCTGTCACCCAGAGGCCTATGGTGGCATACGGTCCTGTTCCGCCGTCAAGTATGTCCAGACCTCTTTCCAGGCAGCCTTCAAAAAGCAGCGACAGCAGAGGCGAGGGGAGCTGAGTCGCCCAGAGCCGCTGGTAATAGTTCGGCCCGATCAGGCATTTTGGCAGAACGGTTTCCACTTGTTTTTTATATGCACTCCAAAGGTCCTCATAGGTTTTGAAATTCCGCGGATCTCCCGTAGGCGCGCCTATTTTTTTGCCGTCAAGCCTGGATACTCCGTTGTTAAGTGCCAGTTCCAGCATCATGGGCAGGTTATGGGCGTCCATGCCCGGGTCGTGGCATTTTCCGGGTATCGTGTGTATGAAGCAGCCTGTTGAAGCGTACTCGCGCGCCATTTCGTAACTTCTGCCCAGACTCATTTGCTGCTTAAAAACGGTTTCGTCACAAAGGAACTTGATCTTCCCCCGGACGGAGGTCGCAAGCTGGCATGCCCTGTATACGAACGCGTCGGACATGGAATGATGTATCCGGACCGCGATGTCCTCGTACAAACACACATCCTCTTCAGCTTCCAGGAACAGGATCGAGAGCTCCTCGGCGTCCTGCGTTCCGTCACGGGATGCGCCGCCGATCGTCACGCCGGACAGAGTCCCCAGGTTGCCTCCCTTTCCTTCCGTTATGGGGAAGGGATTGAGAAGTTCGTTCAGTTTAAGGTAGAACAGGGAGATCAGTTCTCTGGTTTTTTCTTTCGTAATTTCCCCGCTGTCGATGTCTTTTCGGTAATACGGATAAAGATATTGATCCATGCGTCCGAAGCCGAGTCCGGGTCCCCAACCTTCCAGCATGACGGCCACATACGATATCCATACCGACTGAAGCGCTTCGTAGAAGGTTTCCGCAGGATTCGCGGGAACCTTGTTGCATATGTACGCGATTTTCTCGAGCTCGGCTTTCCTTTCGGGATCAGTCTCGGCCTTTGCCATATCGGCGGCCCGGTCGGACAGCCGCCGGGCCCAGCATATTACGGCGTTAAGGGAGATCTTCATAGCATTGAGGTATATGATCTTCTGGAAGTCGTCAAGTATTGTGACGTCGAGTTGGTTTAGTTTCTCGTCGACCTCGGCGATCAGACCGACGATACCTTTTTTCAATATGCGTTCAAAGTCGGGGCAGCAGTGCGCGAAGTAATATCCGGCATTAGGGTTGCCGGCACCCTGCAGCCACGACAGGCCCTCAAGGTCCTTGTATTCGTCGGGAAGCACGGAGAGCCACTTGTCGCGCAGGGATCTTCCGTCCCAGTACTTGAGGAGTTCCCGGAATTCGGCCTTTTCGGCTTCGGTGAGGAAGCCGTTATCCTCATCGGGATCACCCGGGGGGCCGAACATGACCTCCGTATACCACTTCCACGCGATCTCCGGCAGGATAGGCGCCGCGATACGCTTTGACGTCGGGTTGCCGACGATCAGTTCCCCGTCGTGAATGACAACTACCTTTTCCCTAAGAACCTTCTCAAAAGCTTTTGCTCTTCTCATTACCGGGGGATCGCTCTCCGTGCTCTTATACGATTCCGTGTAGAGCCTTGCCCTCTCGATGCAGAGTTTTGGATTTATCCTTATTTCACTTCTGATCTTGCTTATTCGTTCTTTCGGTGTCATATAGATCTCCTTCCGTTCAAAAGATAAGTGCGGTTATTACAGGTTGAACTCCCCCGCGTCTGCCACAGCTGCTTATTTGCCGTAGTTGATGCGCGACTGTTTATAGAGTTCCTCTCTGAAAGCTGGAGTAAGAAGGGGAATAGCGGAGATGTTGAGGTATGACGGTTTTTGGGGATGACAGAATTCGTCTGCGTACGCCCTCGCTATTTCCCGCTGCTTCTCCTCCGGTGTGGTCTTCGGGTCGAATTCCTCCGGCATCACGGCAATTATGAGTTTATCGCCGTACAGCTCAAAAATCTTCCGTGTGTCGTTCATCGGCTGCGGTGTCCAGCAGTCCCAGCCTGCCGCGATCATGTTGGGGACTTGCCTGAGGAGCTGCCCGCAGCTATGCAGCTCGCATGACTTGCCTTTCGAGTGGATGAAGTCTGTCACTCTTTTCATATACGGGACGATCATTTCTTCGGCGACAGCGGGGGAGAAGAAAGTTTCCCTCTGTGAACCCCAGTCGTCGTGTATATTGAACCCGTCGATCTTGGGAAAGTACGTAATGAACTTGTCGAAGATCCTTATGTATAGATCAGTCAGCCTGTCAAAGAGCTCCTTGACAGCGCCCGTCTGGTCCTCGTCCACCAACGCCAGAATTGCGCCTTCAAAACCCATAAAAGATATCAGCCGCTCGAACCATCCGTTCATAAACCAGACGTTGACATATTTGTCGCAATCGATGAATGTGTCATTGTTCTCTTGTGCGGAGCCCTTCCAGTCCCATGAGCCTATGTCCGGCCATACGATCTTATCGCGCCACTCATTAGCGTCATCCAGGAGCGGGTTGCCCGGTCGCACCATGGAACCGCCTGCCTGCGGGACGAATTCCCACTCGATGCCGAACATATCCTTTCCGCCGCCGCATTTCATGGGATTAAACGGGCTTGCCTCGATCACGAATGCGCGTGCGATATTATCCGGTATGATTTTCGGAGCGAATAAGCGTATTTCAAAATTCGTGATCTGCCAAACGGGCCTGCGGGCAAGCATAGCCGCGTACGCTTCCTTCGGAGATACAGGAAAATCGTATATCGGAGTCTTTGCCCCTCCAAAACTTGAAGGGATCTCCGCGACTACCTTAAGCTCGGACAGATCGAAGGCCGGTACGGACATATTATCACCAGGCATATCAATAACTGTGGTAGGAGGGCTTTAAGTCTGCGTACTCAGCAACGAGCGCGTCCCAGTTTGCGGGCAGGTCTATCTTTGCACAGGCCGGACCTCCGTGCTCTCCGCCGCCCGCCAGTGTGATACAGGTGGCGCCTTGGGTATACCCCGCAACGACGATGAACATGTGGTCTGTCGTCCAGAAC
>JAAYAR010000055.1 GCA_012719235.1 Clostridiales bacterium | reverse complement strand
GCAGCGCTTGTCCACATAACCGGGGTGAGCGCTCAAAGAGAGCAGCAAAACCGCAAGAAAGGTCAGGTCGTAGTTGAGCAGGAGCGTCGATATGCCGCCGTAACGGCGTTTCATCGCCGCGCACAGGCCGCAGTACGCCGCCTGGTACATCTCATATTCCCGGACCTTAAGTTCCCCTTTGAGCGGCCTTACGTAACCAAACATGCAATCCCCCGTTAATCTCTTCCGCGCTACGACCCGGTATCCGGGGATTGCTCGGGCGGTCTGTTCGAAAGAGTGACTGCCACCGTGTACTCGCCGATCACTCCCGCGTCTTCAAAGCCGTCGACAATTACGGTCGCTTCAATGAGCTGATTGCCGTTATATGCCCCCGCGTCGGACAGGTCCAGCACAACGCGGATATTGTTCGAGTCGATATACTCTATCTGGGATTTCGGCGCTCTTATCGTAACCGAGAGCGTGTTTCTGGCAACCTGGGCGTAAAACCCGTCCGGTACGTTCGTAACGACAAAATTGCTGGTGGTGACGGTCTTAGTTGCCACACCGACTATCTTAACGGAAACGACCGCCTCTGTTTCTCCGCTCAGGTTTGTTACGTCATTGCTTATCGGGATCTGGTATGTGAACTCTTCGCTCTTGAGCATCTGCGTCAGATCTATCGTGGGCAGCACGAATTCGTTAATGGCGTCAAGATCTTCGGCAAATCCGTAGACAGTGACCCTATTCGGCGTTACCGTGTACGTTATATCCTTCCCCGTTATGCCGTTCCCTTCGATGAAGTTCACTTTGAGCGGGACTTCCTTTATAAGATAGACAGGCAGGAACGCGTCGACCTTGTCGTAGTCCACAGTGATATCGCTCATGTCGACCTCCTGGCCGAGGGAGTCGAGCAAGGTATACGGCGACGAGGCCCTTATGCTCTTTGACAGGTTCTCGGCCCTGATCGTCACAAGAGCGCGGGAAATGGAGGCGACAACGCTGTCCGGCCCCGACACTCTGATTTTTTCAGGCTGGAATTCGAAATCTCCCTTTATGTAGTTTTCGGCGACGCTGCCCGCCAATTCGCCCGCGACCTGCACCTCCAGAGACACCATTTTGACAACGATCACACGAACATAGTACGGGCTGCGGACGATGGAGACCTGGTCCTCCGAGAGACCGTCCGGAAGATTCACGGAGTACGCCAGAGAAAACTCGCCCGAGTTGCGTATACTCGAAAGATCCACCGTTACGCCGATGTTGTCGCGCTTTATTTTGGAAATGTCGGAGCGTTTGCCCGTGAACGACAGATTGACTGTTCCGACCTGGCTCTCGATTATCTGAAGGCTCCTTGTCTCTTTCAGCTCCTGTGCGCCTTCAAACGTGACCCTGATGTTGTTGATCGATACGCTGATCTCCTCGTTGACGACGTTTACAACGTATCCCCAGAGAACGCACGCAAGGATCAGGGAGACGATAAAAATAAAGATCTTGTTGCCCAGCACTTTATTGAGCATCTTTTCGCCTCCTGAAGATTTTGAAACGGTCTTTGATCAGCGTCTTTGGGCTTCCCTCCGTATCAAGTTCGCTCAGAAGCAGTTTTTTCAGGAGTTCGAGGCTCAGGTTCATTTTTATCATGCCGCCGACCGCTACCGAGACGGTGCCCCGCTCTTCCGACACGATGACTATTACGGAGTCGCTCTGCTCGCTCAGGCCGACGCCCGCGCGGTGGCGCGTTCCCAGGTCGCGGTTCAGGTTTGTGTTTGCGGACAGAGGCAGAACACAGCCGGCCGCCGCGATACGGCCGCCCCGTATTATCACGGCTCCGTCGTGCAGAGAGGCCTTCGGATAAAAAATATTGCTGAGCAGCTCCGACGATACGTTGGCGTCCAGCGCAATACCGGTCTTGATGCTGTCGTCAAGATTTATATCGCGCTCGAACGCGATGAGCGCCCCATGGCGGGACCTTGTCAGGTAACCGCACGCTTCGACGGTCTGGTCGACAACGTAGGCCATCTCCCCTTTGAAAGCGCTCTTACCCAGAAATCTCCCGAGCTTGCTGCCGCTGCCTACCCTTTCGAGCGCCCGCCTGATCTCGGGCTGGAACATGACAACGAGCGCTATCAGTCCGGTCCGGATAGCGTTTGAGAGCAGGAAGTACACCGCGTTGAGGCCGATCAGCTCGGATATCCAGGTTATGAGCAGCAAAATGACAACGGCGCGCACGACCCTTGCCGCACTCTTTCCGCGGATTATCCACAACAGTTTATACAAAAAGAAGGTGATGATAGCTATATCCAGGATATCGATTATATCCATATTCCTGATATAGGTATTCCAAAAACCGCTCAGCCAGCTGCCTGCGATACCCATGCCGCTACCACCCGCCTTTCCTGATCAATGATCAAGCCTCAAGGATATTTGCCCAGACACTATATTATACAATAATGATTATTGACTGACAAGGGAAAGGTTATTAAATCAGGCTCTCCGGGAGAAATACCCGTCCAGTCTCAGATCAGCTTCAAGGCGGCAAACCACAGGAAAGGCAGTATCAGCGCCGGCAGCATGTTGGCGCTCTTCAGGCGTTCTTTGGCAAACCCCGCCATGTTCGCGCCGATCGAGAGCATTATCACTCCCCCTATCGCGCTCATATACGCAACAGCCTGCGTATCGAGAGACGCCGATGCAAGTTGAAACAACAGCGTAAGGCCGCCCTGATAGATCAATATCACAAAACCGGAAAAGAGAACCCCCGGCCCCATTGCCACGGCAAACGTTATCGCCGAGATCCCGTCCATCAGGCTTTTCGTATATATTATCGAGAAATCGCCCTCTATCCCGGCGCGCATCGAACCCACGATGGCCATCGAACCGACGCCGAAGAGCAGTGACGAAGCGATAAAACTCTGCGCCAGTTGTTCGCCTTTTGCGCTGCGCCCGGCTTTGAACGCCCTGGCGCCCAGGCTTTCGAGCCTGTCGTCAAGCCTGAGCAGCTCGCCGGCCAGAGTGCCCAGAACAAGGCACACGATCAGGACAAGGAAGTTGTCCGTTTTGACTGCATATGTCACTCCGATAACCACGGTTATCAGCCCGATGACCTTAAGTAACTCCCGGGAATGCTTTTCGTTGACCCACTTTTTAAAGAGAAGCCCTATCGCGCCGCCCGCAAAAATAGCGGCCGCGTTGACGATCGATGCGACCATTATTACACCTCGCGCATAAAACCGCGGATCGCGGCTAAAAGGAAAGGCGGTACGCTCTCATCCATACCGCCTTGTCCTTATCATTTCTTGGATTTCCGGACACCTTTTAATCGTCGCTGCCGCAACAATCGTCGCCGCAGCAGCAATCGTCGCCGCAGGTCTCAAATTCGAGCTTCTCGCCGCAGGCCGGACACTTGACAAAGCCGTCGTTGAAGGATTCCTCGGTCAATTCTATGGCCCCCGAGCATTTCGGGCACTTGACTTCGAAAAATTCTTCGTCGCAGTCACACTCTTTTTCGTCGTCCTCGTCTTCGTAAACGATCTCCTCGACATCGGCAAGGTCGGAACTCACAGCGTCGAGCTCTTCCTCGAGCGCCTGTGTATTCTCTTCCACGTCCTCAATCGCGTATGCCATCTCTTCAAGCGCATCGATGATAGCAAGGGTCAGTTTGACGACCTTCTGTGATTCGTCAAGTTCCATTCCGTCGGCCAGGCCTTTGATATACGCGACTTTTTCAGACAATTTCATTATTATTCTCCTTTATCCTTTCGCTCTTTCCAGATATTCGCCCGTTCGGGTGTCGACACGGACCTTGTCTCCGACGCTCAGAAACAGAGGTACCTTGATGACGGCGCCTGTCTCAAGTGTTGCCGGTTTCAGTACGTTTGTTGCGGTGTCGCCGCGGAAGCCGGGGTCGGTCTCGATTATCTCCAGGTCAATGAAGGTAGGCGGCTCTACTCCGAACACGTTGCCTTTATAGGACAGGACCTTGCATACCATGTTGTCTTTTACGAAACGGAAATTATCTCCGAGAACACTCTTGCTGATCGGGATCTGCTCATATGTCTCCGTATCCATGAAGTAATAGAGGTCCCCGTCGTTATACAGGTATTCCATATTGCTCTTCTCGACGAAAGCCTCTTCGAATTTATCCGAAGGATTGAATGTTGTCTCCGTAACAGCCCCGGTGATCACGTTTCTCATTTTCGTGCGAACGAATGCGGAGCCCTTGCCCGGTTTTACATGCTGAAACTCCACGACCTGCATGACCTGTCCGTCCATTTCAAAAGTAACGCCGTTTCTGAAATCTCCGGCAGAAAGCATTGTTTGTTTCCTCCTGTATCTGAATTGAGATAATATGCCTGCTTTCTGTTTATTTTATCTTATCTTACACCCGAATGCAATAATCATACACTTTGTTTCGGGGTTTTTATCATTATTTTTCAAAGTTTTCTC
>JAAYAR010000054.1 GCA_012719235.1 Clostridiales bacterium | reverse complement strand
TCAATTTCTTGTAGAGGTACAATACGTGATAAAAGCCGTCTCCATACTTCTGGTATTTCTTGTTTTAGCAGGCTTGTTTATCGGCAGCCCCTTTGGCCGCCGCGTTACGGTTCCCGATCCGCCCGGACCGACCGCCCCCTCCCCACCGGCGCCCACTCCGTCGCCCTCACCCACTCCGTCGCCATCGCCCGAGCCGGCGCCGGGCGGGGATGAAAACGGGCAGGAGGCCGGGCTTTTGGAAAAGCGCCGCGCCGCCATAGAGGAGGCCGACGCACTTGCGCTGCAGTATTTCTACGACGAGGCTCTCGAGGTGCTCTCCGACCCGGAGATCATCGATGAGACAGTGTCAGCGAAGATAGCCGGGATAGAGGCCGCAAAGGCATCGCTTGTCAACTATGAGGGCGATATAAAGCACATATTCTTTCACAGCCTTATCGTCTATCCCGAGATGATATTCCGGAACAAGACAACGCCCATGGGCGGGTACAACGCGGGCTTTTCCGAAAAGGCCGAGTTTGAAAAGATCCTGCCGCAGTTATATGACCGGGGCTACGTCCTGTACGATCTCAACGAATGCTACGAAAAAGTGAACGGCGTTATGACGCGGAAGGAGATACTGCTCCCGCCCGGAAAACAGCCTCTCATACTCTCCGTTGACGACGTGGCTTATGCCTACGGCAACGGGTTTGCGGAAAAGCTCATCGTCAAAGAGGACGGGAGCCTTGTAAATCTTGTAAAGAACCCCGACGGCAAGATCGAGGAAATGGCAGACGGGGACGTGTTCGGCGTACTGGATCTGTTTGTTCGTGAACACCCGGATTTCTCATACAGGGGCCATAAGGGCACGGTGGCGCTCACGGGATATCAGGGGGCGTTCGGCTACTCTCTGGAAACAGAGGAAGGGCAGGCAGAGATCATGAAGGTCGCCGGGGCGCTGAGGGCCGCCGGGTGGAATTTCGCGAGCCACAGCTACACGCACAATTCAAAAAACTACTTCGGTCCGAACTCCGACCCGGAAAACATCAAATATGATACGAATAAGTGGATCTCACGTGTCTCCCCTTACATAGGCCGGACACGGATCTTTATCGCCCCCTTCGGATACCGGGTAGAGCAGCCCGGCCTCCAGCATATACTCGATGCGGGGTTCGATATATACTGCACCGTCAGCCATAAGATCATCAACGAGCTGTACGACGACTACGCGCTCATGTCGCGTATCGAGATAGGCGGCTATTCGATGACCTATTACAAAAAACTCCTCAACGAACACTTTTTTAATGTGGACGAGGTGTTTGATGATGAGGGCAGGCCGCCGGTGATCTGAATATAACGGAAACACAAAGAAACATTGGGCCGCTTTCTCACCGGTATTTATTAACCTCACATGCAGGCCTCCCGTTCATAGTAACACAATCAAAAAGACTCGTACGCTCCGGCAGCATCCGGACTGTACGAGTCTTCGCATTCGATCGTTCGATATCCCTGTCTTTCCTGCGCGTTCACAACCGGCCGACGAAAAGCTGCCGAAAGATAAACATGCAACAGAACAAGATTTCTTTGTCGAAATAGGTTTATCGGATCAATGAAGATCGACATTGCCGAGTTTCAATACGGCCCGATCCCCCGCCGCTGCAGCACCCGGTTCAGATCCGCCAGTACGCGCTTTTTATCCGCGCTCCACAGCGGCGCGATGAGGTCCCGCTTCGCGCCGTCGCCCGTGAGGCGGTGGACAATCACATCAGGCGGCAGGAGTTCCAGCGCGCTTGCGACCAGTTCATAGTATTCATCCGGCTGCAGTACCCCGAACTCACCCCGGCTGTAGCTCTCTGCCAGAGCCGTGCCCGCAAGAACGTGGAGCAGCTGCAGCTTGATGCCGTCCGATCTCCCACCGACATACCGTACCGTGTCCAGCATCTGCTCGCGGCTCTCGCCCGGGAGCCCGAGTATCACGTGGGTGATGCGGTGCACGCCCAGCGCCTTAAGATCCCGCATCGCGCGATCGTAGACAGGCAGCTCGTAGCAGCGATTGATGCGCCTTGCCGTTTCCTCGTGTATCGTCTGCAGGCCGAGCTCTACCCAGAGCGGCTTTACAGCCGCCAGCCGCTTCAGCATTTCCAGCGCTCCCGCTTCCAGACAATCCGGCCTAGTGGCGATAGAGAGGCCGACAATGTCCGGCTGCCGCGCCGCCTGTGTGTAGACGCGCTCCAACCGCGCAAGATCGCCGTGAGTGCCGGTGAAGCTCTGAAAATAGGCAATGTATCTGAGCCCCTCGCCCTTCGGGCCGAGGAGCTTTTTTGCAGTCTCTATCTGCTGCTCTATCGGAAATGAGGACGGAGCGGCAAAATCTCCGCTGCCGCCGGATGAGCAGAAGGTGCACCCGCCCGTCCCCACGGTGCCGTCACGGTTCGGGCAGGTGGCCGCCGCGGAGAGCGCCAGCTTATAGACCTTGCAGCCGAAGACGCGGCGGCAGTATTCGTTCGCGCTGATATATATCTTTGCCATGTTTATACGTGATACTCCCCGCACCGGTATCGAATCTTCCCGCGGCTGCGCCTGCAGCGCCCGACGGCCCTCGCAGGGCGCGCAGATTCGGGCCGTACATCGGGCGCTTCCGCCGCTTACGCCCCCGCCTTCAGATACTCCAGGATCTCGGCCGCGTTGGTGTCAGGCTTGACCTTGGGCATCGCCTTTTCTATGACCCCGTTTTCGTCAATGATATAGGTGGAGCGGACCACGCCCATGCTGACCTTCCCGTAGAGCTTCTTCTCCTGCCAGACATCGTAGGCCTGAATGACCTGCAGCTCCGGGTCTGAAAGAAGGATAAACGGCAGCTTGTATTTCTCCGCAAATTTCTGATGGGAAGCGGTGCTGTCCTTGCTGACGCCGATGACTACCGCGTCCAGCGTCTGAAACTCCGCGTACGCCCCGGCAAAGGCGCAGGCCTGCCGGGTGCAGCCCGGGGTGTTGTCCTTCGGGTAGAAATACAGGACAACTTTCTTTCCCCTGAAATCGGAAAGGGACACGAGGTTGCCGTCCTTGTCCTGCAGGGTAAAATCCGGGGCCTTTGTTCCGACTTGCAGCATATTTAGCTTCTCCTTTGATAGATATATCTTAGTATTTCCGCTGCTTTGACACGTACCGGGGCGCGCGGCAAGGGCCTTCTCCTTTGAGGAGAAGGTGCCGAACGCAGTGAGGCGGATGAGGTGGCACTACGACTTTCGACCAACCGCAGTTTGAAGCAGAAGGTTGACACCTCATCCGGTCGGCTTCGCCGCCCACC